>NZ_JBHTLT010000001.1:0-125605 GCF_042679045.1 Sporosarcina contaminans
CACCCGTTCCCATCCCGAACACGGAAGTTAAGCTCTTCAGCGCTGATGGTAGTGGGGGGCTTCCCCCTGTGAGAGTAAGACGTCGCCAGGCAAAGGCCATTCCCTACGGGGGATGGTTTTTTTGTGTTCAAAATTCACTTTCCAAATATTGCTGACTTCCAAGTACTCCTTTACCGATCTCCTAATTTTCCGGATGGCAGTGTTGTTGATCAAATTTAATTAATAAAGAAAAACATTATCATGAAAGTATTTCGAATGCTTACACGGAGGAGGGATGCCATAGTTATGCCCTTCGTACGTTAAGATACATTTTATACTGTGTTGCTATGAAGTTGTAAATGATGTGAGCTAAATATTGTCATATTATATTGCTCACTATTTTTAGTATGATGTCTGCGGCACAAATGCTGTATTGTGGGATAGATATGCTTAATAGTCAGCGCTGTTCATTTATGTCTAATAGAATGAACCATTTTGTAGCAATTAATAGTGAGTAAATAATATTATGCGTTTCTGTACCTATTTATGCGCTGTAATTTTGAAATAAGGGTTTTTGTATCCATTTATGCGCTGGAATTTTGAAATAAGGGTTTTTGTATCCATTTATGCGCTGTAATTTTGAAATAAGGGTTTTTGTATCCATTTATGCGCTGGAATTTTGAAATATGCGTTTCTGTTCATTTATACGCTGGATGGAACTTTGTCTAATGCGTTTCGGTAGCAATTTATCCACGTGAGAGTTGTTTATGGGGTATTTTAATACTTTGGTATAAAATGGAATCAGTAAGTCGTAGAAATGATAAAAACACGCATATCTCATGTGGGCGAGGGTAGAGATTGTATAAGAAGCCTAATAGGAGGCGTGTAAATTGAAGATGTTTTTCATTATATTCATCATTAATATTGTATACGTATCGCTTTTTACGGTTCGCATGATCCTTACTTTGAAAGGATATCGCTACATAGCCGCGTTTGTCAGTATGGTTGAAGTTGTCATATATATTGTAGGGTTAGGGCTTGTTTTGGATAATTTGAATGAAATCCAAAATATTATCGCTTATGCATTGGGATTTGGGTTAGGAATTATTATCGGAACGAAGATAGAAGAGAAGTTGGCGCTTGGATATATTACGGTGAGTGTTATTACTGCAGTTGAAGATAAGGAAATGCCGAAGATTTTAAGAGAAAAAGGTTTTGGTGTGACAGATTGGTCTGCAAATGGGCTTCATGGGAAACGATCAGCGATGCAGATTTTGACTCCTCGGAAAGACGAATGGAAGTTGTATGATACAATTAAGGAAATTGATCCGAAAGCATTTGTCGTATCGCATGAACCGAAAACAATTCATGGCGGCTTTTGGGTGAAAACTGTGAGGAAAGGGAAACTGTTCAAATGAGTCAAAAGAAGAAAACGGTTTGGTTTGAAGTGCAGGAAAATGAAACAATAGAAGATTGCTTGAATCGAATGAAAGAAGAAGGATATACGCCGATGGGACGCAAAGAGGAGCCTTTATTTCAGCAAGTGGATGGCGAATACGTTCCAGTCCGGCAATTGATTAAGTTTAAAGGAGTTTTATTAGATAGTTAAATATACGAACGATTTTTGTATGTGTATTTCACATTGTTCGTATTTTTATTGACGTCATGTAATTCTATTGTTAGAATGTAAGAAGAAAAGAAGCCCACATATATGTTAGGGAATTGGCCCTAACGTCTCTACCAAGACACCGTAAATGTCTGGACTATGCGGGAAAGCGAATTTTAGGATGGCGCCAATCGTTTCGAGAACGATGTTTTTGGCGTAATGTCATAATCCTTGAATGAACTGCTTTCCATGTATATGGAGAATAGTTCATTCAAGGATTTTTTTATTGAAAAGGAGCGGATTACCGGTGGAACTAAAAGTCGGTGTCATTATGGGAAGTACGAGCGATTGGGAAACGATGAGGCATGCTTGTGAAGTATTGGATGAATTGCAAGTGCCATATGAGAAGAAGGTTGTTTCGGCACATAGAACGCCTGATTTAATGTTTGCGTATGCGGAACAGGCGAGTGAGAGAGGCATTGAAGTAATCATTGCAGGAGCAGGTGGAGCAGCGCATTTGCCAGGGATGGTCGCTTCAAAAACGCTATTGCCTGTGATCGGCGTACCTGTTCAATCGAAAGCATTAAATGGCATGGATTCTTTGTTGTCTATCGTGCAAATGCCGGGCGGCGTTCCTGTGGCAACGATGGCGATTGGGAAAGCAGGGGCAGTGAATGCGGGGTTGTTGGCAGCACGTTTTTTAGCTGTGCAGGATCATGCATTGCAAGATCGGCTTGAACAACGGAGAGTGCAAATGAGTGAAGCTTCTATGAAAAGCAGTGGTGATTTGCAATGAAAACAATTTTGCCTGGGCAAACGATCGGAATTATCGGCGGCGGACAGCTTGGCAGGATGATGGCACTTGCTGCGAAAGAAGCGGGGTTGAAGATTGCCGTTTTGGATCCAGTGATGGATTCTCCATGCGGACAGGTGGCGGATATTCGCATCGTTGCTCAATACGATGACGAAGCTGCTTTGGAAGAATTGGGTGAGGTAAGCGATGTCATTACGTATGAATTTGAAAATATCGACTATGAAGGTTTGAAAAGAGTAACGGAAATTGCCTATGTTCCTCAAGGAGCTGAACTTGTCCGAATAACGCAGAACCGTATTCGTGAGAAAGCAGAAATCAATGCTTCGGGCGTGCCGGTTGCCAACTATGTTGCGGCGGAAACATTTGATGAGTTGAAAAACAAAATTGGCGAAGTCGGGTTTCCGTGCATTGTAAAAACAGCATTTGGCGGATATGACGGCAAGGGGCAGATGAAAATCGACTCTGAAAATGAACTGAATAAGGCAGAATCCTTATTTGACCATTCTGCATGCATTGCGGAGGCATTTGTACCTTTTGAAAAAGAGATTTCGGTTATTATTCAGCGGAATCCTTCAGGTCAGTCTTACTGCTTGCCAGTCGCAGAAAACATCCATAAAGACCATATTTTACATGAGTCAATCGTTCCGGCTCGGGTTGGTCGAAATGTATTGGAGGCCGCAGAGGGGGCTGCAAAGAAAATTGCGGATCATCTTAACTTAGTCGGGACATTGGCTGTTGAAATGTTTGTAATGAAAGACGGCTCGATTGTCATCAATGAATTGGCGCCGCGTCCTCATAATTCAGGTCACTACTCAATTGAGGCTTGTAATGTTTCCCAATTTCAGCAGCACATCCGTGCAATTTGCGGCTGGCCGCTTAGGAAGCCGAAATTATGGTCTCCTGCAGTGATGGTTAATGTTTTAGGGGAGCATGTTGCGCCGTTAAAGAAAGTGATCACGAACAAGGCAGATTGGTCCGTCCATCTTTATGGAAAGGCGGAAGCGAAAGAAAAAAGAAAAATGGGCCACGTCACGATTTTAGGAGATCAACTTGATAGCGTATTAGAAGAAATTGATTCTATCGGTGTGTGGACGAAGTAACAACTTAAAGCACTGCAATATACTTTATAAATTCCATTTCAGGGGGCAAACGGATATGACAAAAGTAAATGTATATGTAACATTGCGTGAAAGTGTAGTAGATCCACAAGGGATTGCAACAAAGGATGCTTTGAACACATTGGGTTTTGATGAAGTGGAAAACGTAAGGATCGGCAAAATGATCCAGTTGAATATTGCAGGCGATCAACATGAAATTGAATCACGTGTAACAGAAATGTGTGACAAGCTGCTTGTGAATAAAGTAATTGAAAATTACCACTTTGAAATTGAGGAGGCTGCCGGGAAATGAAAATTGCCATTTTAAGTTTTCCTGGTTCGAGCTGTGATGTTGATTTATTGCAAGCGGTGAACAGAGTGGCAGGTGGAACAGCAGAAATCGTTTGGCATCATGATGCGGTGCTGAAAGATTTTGATGCGGTTCTCATTCCAACTGGTGCATCTTATGGCGATTATTTGCGTCCGGGCGCGCTTGCGCAAAGTTCAAGAGCGATTGAAGAGTTAAAGGGATTTGCACAGAACGGAAAAACGGTATTAGGAGTAGGAAATGGTTTTCAAATTTTAGTGGAAGCAGGTTTATTGCCGGGCGCATTTTTGAAAAACAAAAGCTTGAAGTTCAGAAGCGGGAAAACGGAGGTAATCGTTGAAAATGCTTCTACTATATTCACTTCAGAATACGAGATGGGGCAGCAAATTACATTGCCTTTCGCGCATGCATATGGCAATTATTTCGTAGATTTGCAAACTGTCCAAGAGTTGAAGAGAAATCATCGGATCGTGTTTTCATATGTAGATAGCAATACAAATGGCAGTACGGAATCAATTGCGGGCGTGTTAAATGAACGAGGCAATGTGCTTGGCATGATGCCTTTGCCCGAACGCGCGGTGGAAGAAATGATCGGTGGTATAGATGGTTTGCCTTTATTCCAATCAATTTTGAAAAGCGGGAGTGAATCGAATGTCAGTCATGCATGAACCTACAGCACAGCAGATCAAAGATGAGAAATTGTATCGCCAAATGGGTATGACGGATGAAGAGTTCAACCGTGCAGTAGATATGTTGGGCAGGCTGCCGAACTATACAGAAACCGGGCTATTTTCGGCAATGTGGTCTGAGCATTGTTCTTATAAAAGCTCGAAACCTGTGCTGCGCAAATTCCCTACGGAAGGCGAACGCGTTTTGCAAGGGCCTGGGGAAGGCGCCGGGATTGTTGATATTGGGGACAATATGGCTGCCGTATTTAAATTGGAATCGCATAATTCACCTTCTGCAATCGAGCCGTTCATCGGAGCTGCAACAGGAGCAGGCGGCATTATCCGGGATGTATTTTCCATGGGGGCTCGACCAGTCGCATTAGTCAATTCGATGCGCTTTGGAGATCTGTCTGAAGAGAGGGACCGTTATTTATTTGAAGAGGCGGTAGCTGGAATTGCGAGCTATGGCAATGTGATCGGGATTCCTACAATTGCAGGCGAAGTCCAATTCGATCAATGCTATTCGAAGAGGCCACTAGTCAATGCGATGGCGGTTGGCTTATTACGTCACGAAGATATTCAAAAAGGCGTTGCTTCGGGCGTTGGCAATACGGTGATGTATGTCGGGGCAAAAACGGGCCGTGATGGCATTCACGGTGCGACGATGTCTTCTTCGGAAGTAGCTGTCGATAAAGAGGAAGAATTGCCAGTCATGCAGGCGGGCGACCCATATCTCGAAAAGCTGCTAATGGAAGCTTGTCTCGAATTGGTGAAGTCAGATGCGCTTGTCGGCATTCAGGACATGGGCGCAGCGGGGTTAACATCCTCATCTGCTGAAATGGCATCGAAAGCTAACTTTGGCTTGGAAATGAATTTGGATCTTGTTCCGCAGCGTGAAGAGGGTATGACAGCGTACGAAATGATGTTGTCTGAATCTCAGGAACGTATGCTAGTCGTTGTGAAACGAGGCCGCGAGCAAGAGATCATTGATTTATTCACAAAATATGGTCTTGCAGCCGTTGCGATTGGGAAAGTGACGGATGATAAGATGCTCCGTTTATTCCATAAAGGTGAAATGGTAGCGGAAGTTTCAGCTGATGCATTGGCTGAAGATGCTCCGGTGTATTATAAAAAGTCAGAAGAACCGGCTTATTTCAAAGAATTTCAAGCGATTGAGAATGAAGAACCGTCTGTCAACGATTTGAAAGAGACATTAATGGACTTGTTGAAACGCCCGACAATTGCTTCGAAGGAATGGGTCTACAATCAATTCGATTCGCAAGCACGTTCCAATACGGTCGTTGCACCGGGTTCATCTGCAGGCATCATACGTATAAGCGGTACAAATAAAGGGCTAGCGATGACGGCAGATTGCAATTCGAGATATATCTACCTGGATCCGGAGACGGGTGGGAAAATTGCGGTTGCAGAAGCGGCACGCAACCTGGTTTGCTCTGGTGCAGAGCCGATTGCCGCAACGGATTGCTTGAATTTTGGAAGTCCTGACAAGCCGGAAGTATTTTGGCAAATTGAGAAGTCTGCGGACGGCATATCGGAAGCTTGCCGCATGTTAAATTCTCCAATTATCGGTGGAAATGTATCGATGTCTAATGAAGTAAACGGTGTTCCAGTTTACCCAACACCAACGATTGGCTTGGTCGGCATCGTCCATGATTTGTCTCACGTGACGACAACGTCATTCAAGCAAGCTGGAGATATCATTTACTTAATTGGCGAAACAGCTACTGAATTCGGCGGAAGTGAATTGCAGCAAATGATCGAAGGTCGAATTTTCGGCAAGGCGCCTGCGATTGACTTGGAAGTTGAGGTCGATAGACAGAAGTCATTGCTCCTTTCCATACAGAAAGGCTTAATCGCTTCTGCAACAGATCTTTCTGAAGGAGGGCTATCGACAGCGCTTTGTGAAAAAGCTTTCGGTGCAGAAGGCTTAGGAGCAAAAGTACGTATAACTGGTTCTGCTGTTACTGCATTATTTAGCGAAACGCAATCAAGGTTCTTAGTTACTGTCAAAGAAGAGCACGCAGAAGCATTTGAGGACATTACGAAAGATGCAGTGAAAATTGGAATTGTTACGAATGATCATCGGATTATTTTTGAAGGTGATGATGAATCCGTGTTAATTGACGGAACGGTGGAAGAGTTCCGTTCTGCTTGGAAAGGAGCTATTCCATGCTTGCTGAATTGCGAGGCTTAAACGAAGAATGCGGTGTGTTCGGCATTTGGGGGCATGATGAAGCCGCGCAAATTAGCTATTATGGTTTGCATGCCCTACAACATCGCGGTCAAGAGGGTGCAGGGATAGCGACGAAAAATGGAAAAGGCATGCATGTCCTTAAAGGAGAAGGGCTTGTCAACGAAGTGTTTTCCGGAGACGCGTTAAAAGGGTTGACCGGTCATACTGCAATTGGTCAAGTGCGCTATACGACAGAGGCGGGGCGTGGGATAGAAAACGTCCAGCCACTCGTCTTTCGCTCAACGACGGGCAGCATGGCAATTGCACATAATGGCAATTTAATCAATGCAAAAGAACTGAAGGAAAGCTTGGAGCAGCAAGGAAGCATTTTTCAGACGACATCTGATACGGAAGTGTTGGCGCATTTAATTAAGCGAAGCAGCCGTGGCTCGTTGACACAACGGGATCGTGTGAAGAAAGCTTTGTCAATGTTGAAAGGTGCGTTCGCTTTTGTCGTATTGACTGAAGAAGGATTGATGGTTGCACAGGATCCGAATGGATTGCGCCCTCTCTCCCTCGGTAAATTAGGGGATGCGTATGTCGTCTCCTCTGAAACTTGCGCGTTCGATCTTATTGGAGCAGAGACGATCCGGTCCATTGAACCTGGAGAACTGTTGACAATCAATAACAGCGGGCTGCACTCAGAACGTTTTGCACAACCGGGCGAGCGGGCGATCTGCTCTATGGAATACGTCTATTTCTCCCGTCCAGACTCGGATATTGATGGACTGAATATTCATATGGCGAGAAAACGTTGTGGAAAGCAGTTGGCGAGAGAGATAAAAATCGATGCAGATGTCGTAACCGGTGTGCCCGATTCAAGCATATCTGCAGCGATCGGTTTCTCGGAGGAAAGCGGCATTCCGTATGAATTAGGGTTGATTAAAAATAGATATGTCGGCAGAACATTCATTCAGCCGACACAGGCGATGCGTGAGAGAGGCGTGAAGATGAAGCTATCCCCGGTGCACCAAGTCGTCGAAGGAAAAAGAGTTGTCATGGTGGACGATTCAATTGTACGCGGTACGACTTCCAAAAGAATTGTTAAAATGCTGAAAGATGCAGGGGCGACGGAAGTGCATGTCGTGATCGCAGCACCTCCTTTAGTGAGTCCTTGTTTTTACGGGGTGGATATAAGCACGGATTCTGAACTAATTGCGACAGGCAGATCTGTTGATGAAGTGCGAGAATTGATCGGGGCTGATTCACTCACATTTCTTTCTGTTGAAGGGATGCTGCAAGCGATTGGACGGCCGGCAGAAATGAAAAATTGCGGTCAATGTCTGGCGTGTTTTACTGGAGAGTATCCAACTGAAATTTACGCGGACACCGTGTTGCCGCATGAAAAAGAACTTGGTCGATAGGAGGCCTAGACATGTCGAAAGCTTATGAGAAAGCGGGAGTCAATATAGAGGCTGGCTATGCGTCTGTAGAGCGGATGAAATCACATGTAGCAAGAACGGCACGTAAAGGAGTGGCGGGGGCCTTTGGCGGATTCGGAGGCATGTTCGATCTTTCGAGCCTGCATTACAAAGAGCCTGTCCTCATTTCAGGAACAGATGGAGTCGGCACGAAGTTGAAATTGGCATTCATGGCGGATCAGCACGATACGATTGGCGTCGACTGTGTTGCGATGTGTGTCAATGATATTGTGGCGCAAGGTGCAGAACCGTTATATTTCTTAGACTATATTGCACTCGGCAAGGCAGTTCCCGAGAAAGTCGAATCAATTGTGAAAGGAATTGCGGATGGTTGCGTACAGGCAGGCGCTGCATTGATTGGCGGGGAAACTGCAGAAATGCCAGGACTGTATGATGTCAACGAATATGACCTTGCAGGATTTGCTGTTGGAGCATGTGAAAAAAGTAAGGTGATCACTGGCGAGAAAACGGTCAATGGTGATGTGTTAATTGGGATTGCTTCAAGTGGCATTCATTCCAATGGATACTCTTTAGTCCGAAAAATTATTTTGGAAGATGCGGGTTATGGGATTGATGATGTGATTGAAGGATTTGAATCGATAGGAACAGTTGGGGAAGTGTTGTTGACGCCAACAAAAATTTATGCGAAGCCTGCTATGCAAATACATGAAGAGCTGAATGTCCATTCGATGGGCCATATTACTGGCGGTGGATTTTACGAAAATTTGCCAAGGATGTTGCCTGAAGGTGTAGGCGTTGAAATCGAATTGCATACATGGCCAGTTTTACCGGTGTTTCACATGTTAAAAGCAATAGGCGAGTTGGCGGACAAAGACTTGTACAGCGTTTTCAATATGGGGATCGGCTTTGTGATCGCATTGCCAGCTGCTGAAGCGGATCGTGCTATACAGATTGTAGAAGAGCATGGAGAGAAAGCATATAAAATCGGTAAGGTCGTTAATGGTGCTGGTGTTCGGTTTGTCGGTGAGCATGATGGGAGCTTGCAGGAGTAATGGGAAAAACGAAGATTGCTGTCTTTGCGTCAGGAAGTGGAAGTAATTTTGAAGCAATTGCACAGGCGTGTCGCAGTGGTGAATTACTCGCTGAAATCGTTGTCGTCATTACAGATCGGCCAGCTGCTTACGTAATTGAGCGTGCGAAAAAGATGAATATCCCTGTTGCCGCATACGAGGCAAAGGCGTTTCGTTCGAAGGAAGCGTTTGAAAAAGCGATAGTCGAGCGTTTAGCAGATGATGGTGTTGAATGGCTTGTTTTGGCAGGATATATGCGATTAATTGGACCGACTTTATTGAACGCATTCCCGTCACGTATTGTGAACATTCACCCATCACTGTTACCGGCATTTCCAGGAAAAGACGCGATTGGCCAAGCAATTGCACACGGCGTGAAAGTGACAGGTGTTACAGTTCACTTAGTGGATGAAGGAATGGATACAGGTCCAATCTTAGCGCAGCAAGCGGTAGCTGTAGTTCATAATGATTTGGAGAAAACAGCACAATCAATACATGAAGTGGAGCATGTTTTGTACAAAGAAACATTACAGCAGTTGTTTAAACCAATTTACACAACGTCAGAGAGTCAAAAGTGAAATGGATATCGGAGGGTTTATTCGTGAAAAAACGTGCATTGTTAAGCGTGTCGGATAAAAATGGGCTTTTGCCGTTCGCACAAGAACTCGAATCATTAGGATATGAAATTTTGTCGACCGGCGGAACGATGAAGCATTTGAAGGAGAATGGGGTCGCTGTTACAGCTGTTGACGAAGTGACAGGCTTTCCTGAGATTATGGAAGGCAGGGTGAAAACATTGAACCCGATGATTCACGGCGGGCTTCTTGCTAAGCAGGATGACCCTGTCCATAAAGCGCAAATGGAAGAGCACGGAATCCAGCCGATTGATATCGTCTGTGTGAACTTATATCCGTTTAAAGAAACAATCTCTAAGCGTGATGTTTCAGAAGAGGAAGCGATTGAAAATATCGACATCGGTGGCCCGGCAATGCTACGTGCCTCTGCCAAAAATTATAACTATGTGACGGTTATTGTAGATGCTACAGATTACGGCTATGTTTTAGGCGAATTAAAAACAGAAGGCCAAACTTCTATAGAGACACGTCGTAAACTTGCAGCAAAGGTGTTTCGTCATACTGCGGCGTATGATGCGTTCGTGTCAGGCTATTTAACGGATTTGGCTGGAGAAGAATTCCCTGAACAGCTGACATTTACATACGAACTGAAACAGCCGTTGCGTTATGGGGAAAACCCTCACCAGCATGCTGCATTTTACAGTCGGCCGCTCAGTTCAGATTTCTCGATTGCCTATGCGGAACAATTGCACGGCAAAGAGCTATCTTACAACAACATTCAAGATGCCAATGCAGCAATCCAAATTGTAAAGGAATTCGAAAAACCAGCAGCAGTTGCTGTGAAACATATGAATCCTTGTGGCGTTGGCATTGGCGAAACGTTGAAGGAAGCATTCGACAAAGTTCATGAAGCAGATCCAGTTTCCATTTTCGGCGGCATTATCGCTTTAAATCGCGAAGTAGATGAAGCAACAGCGGAAAAGCTATCCGAAATTTTCCTGGAAATTATTATTGCTCCCGCGTTTACAGAACAAGCAATGGAGTTGTTGACGAAAAAGAAAAACATTCGTCTATTAACGATTCCTTTCGATCAGCATAAAAAGGATAAATGGAATGTCGTTTCTGTTGAAGGCGGTTTGCTCATTCAAGAGCCGGACACTTACGGATACAAAGATGCAGATATTCGTGTTGTTACAGAACGTCAACCTACAGAACAAGAGTGGGAAGCTTTGAAGTTAGGATGGGCTGTCGTGAAACACGTTAAATCTAACGCGATTGCAGTAACGGACAGTCAAATGACGTTAGGAGTCGGTGCAGGTCAGATGAACCGTGTCGGTGCTGCACGTATAGCTTTATCACAAGCAGGAGAACGTGCAAAGGGAGCAGCGCTGTCTTCGGATGCGTTTTTCCCGATGGATGACACAGTGGAAGCAGCCCATCAGGCAGGCATTACAGCGATTATTCAACCAGGTGGCTCTGTGAAAGATGAGGCTTCTATAAAAAAAGCAAATGAATACGGAATTGCCATGGTATTTACAGGCGTCCGCCATTTCAAACATTGAGGTTTTTAGGGGAAGGAGATCGAAATGAAAATACTTGTCATCGGCAGCGGCGGCCGTGAGCATGCAATCGCCCGGCAATTCAAAAACTCGGCATCCGTAACGAAAGTGTTTGTTGCACCTGGCAATGATGGTATGAGAGAGGATGCGGAATGTGTCTCAATTGAAGCTTCGGATTTTGAAAGGCTTGCCAATTTTGCGGTCGAACAATCAATAGACCTAACATTTGTTGGGCCTGAACAGCCGCTATCAGATGGTATAGTTGATTATTTTTCTGAACGAGGCTTGCGAATTTTTGGCCCTACGAAAGCAGCTGCTCGTATAGAAGGCAGCAAGGCATTTGCCAAAGATTTGATGAAAAAATATAGCATCCCGACTGCAGCCTATGGCACGTTCACTGATGCAGAAGAGGCGAAGGCATTTATACGAACGCAAGGTGCACCGATCGTCGTCAAGGCAGACGGATTGGCTGCAGGCAAAGGCGTCGTTGTCGCAATGACGGTAGATGAGGCGCTTAATGCAGTTGATGAACTGATTGGCAATGAAAGATTCGGACAGTCTTCATCCCGCGTTGTCATTGAAGAATTTCTTGATGGGGAAGAATTCTCTTATATGTCGTTCGTCCATGATGGACAAATATATCCTATGGTCATCGCGCAAGATCATAAGCGGGCTTTTGACGGGGATAAAGGGCCAAATACGGGCGGAATGGGCGCCTATTCGCCGGTCCCTCAAATTTCCGATGAAGTTGTGCAGAAGGCTTATGACACAGTCGTTGTCCCAACTGTCCGTGCAATGGAAGCGGAAGGTGCACCGTTCACAGGAATCCTTTACGCCGGGCTTATTTTAACCGAAGATGGACCGAAAGTGATTGAATTCAATGCACGCTTCGGTGACCCTGAAACACAAGTTGTTTTGCCACGTATGGCATCTGATTTTGGTGAATTCATGATGGCGCTCATGGATAAAAAACCATATGAATTGAAGTGGCATGATGAAGCGATAGTCGGCGTTGTCATCGCTTCAGACGGCTACCCGGGGAATGGGGAGAAAGGTACGCAATTGCCTGATCTTACGCTTATCGATGATCTTGAGATCTTCCATGCAGGAACAAAACTTATAGATGTCTCGGCTCAGCGATATGTTGGCAATGGCGGTCGTATACTGCTATGTTCAGCAAAGGCTGAAACATTGCAAGAAGCGCAAAAAATCGTTTATAGCAAATTGAATAGTATGCAATGGAATGGATTTTTCTATCGGACGGATATCGGTTGGCGAACGCTATAATCGGAAAATTGACCAGACAAAACTGTAGGAATGGTTTCCAAATGTTGAAAAATGCTTGCAAATTTTTTAACTCTACTGGAAAGGGAGACAGAAGGACTTATAAGCCTTGGTCTGCCTTTCACTTGGCAAGCGTTGTAAGTAAAGCGCAGAAACATTTATCTAATAGCAGTAAACTTTAAAATAATGAGGATGGAACAATTTTAGTATTGCCTTTTTCAATGGTCTGTCCTATCCTCTTTTGAGACTACACGAACCAAAGTGTAGTCTCTTTCATTATTCAATCGCTCCTGTACTTTTCAAATCAACTTTCAATGTAACATTAAATTCTATTTCTGGATAAATTCGATCCCATTCTTCGATCATGCCTTCATATGACAATCTTGTCGCACGATAGCGCAAACCGAATCCGAATGGATCAACGTCATTTTCCTGCAATTTAGTTAACAATTCTATTACTTTCTTTTTCATCTCAATGGCGGAAATTTCATCGTATTTTTTTAAATGTTTTAAGCTTAAACGCTTATTGGACTCTCCGATGACACCGAATTTCGTTATAGTCATATCAATACGTGGGGGGACACCTTCGTCGAGGATAATATTATATTTCATTTTCACTGTGTCGATGTTCAATATTAGGATCAAACCATCCTCTTTTATTTTATAACTAAAGCCTTTTGCTTTGTTCATAAGTGAGTTGAAATATTTTGTTTCAACCGAGTTCAATTCAACCGGTTGTGTATTACGTTTAAGGATGATCGATTTATGGATTACGAATTCGGTACCATTTTCATCAATTTCGACTATGGGCAATATCGTATCTTTCCCTTTACCGAGAACTTCACGCCTGAATTCGAACAGAAATGTCGTAATCACGAAAGGACTCTCTGTTCCTGTATTATCAAAGTAGTTAGACAAAGCAATCGATGTTGGTGTTTCAGCTACCGGTTCAAAAGTTATTATTTCTTCAGCAGTGGATTCGGCGACGGCAACGTAAGAAATCAACTGAATATCTCCTCGCCGTGTGAAAAAATCCATAAACGTATCTAAATCTTGAGAAAGCAAGTCCTTATTTAACATAATAATTCTGTTATGGGCAAAATCCACTACTTTGTCGATATGTGTTACCATCGATCGTATAGCTTCCGCCACTGACTCGGAATCATGCGACAAATACACATATGTTGGTTCAGTGGCTTCTTTAACGTTGCCGACAGGCTTGGCTAATTTCAATGTCACCTTAAAACCGTTTTCTATCTTTTCAGAGGGATCTATGCCAATTCCAACTACAAACATCCTTTTGTCGATATCTTTAAACGCACATCCTGTTAGTAAAAGCAAGGAAATAATAATTGAAATAGAAATAAAAGACTTTATTATTTTTGGCTTTTTGGACATTTTGTTGCTGCCCCTCTCCTCTTAGCTAACAGCAGACTGCCGAAAAGTAGAAAAAGTATAATTGGCAATAAGATATCATCAAATAATGCGGCGGACCGAAAAAGATCATTTATTGTAATTCTTCTTGTCAAAATGAATGCGATAATCCAAAAGATAGAGATGAAAATTGGAAAAGTTAAATTAACCGATCTAACTTTGAATCGATTAAAATGAATGACGCTCGACAGTAAGTGAATGGACACATGCCAATTTATTGTTATGTTAATGACACCTAAGGCCAAAAAAGCACCGACGAAAAAAAAGACGATTCTTTCAACAATTCCAAACTTCATACGCATAGAGTCACTTGTCGTTATCCATGGGAACACTACATTCTCAAGAGAGTCAAAGCCTCCAAAGCCGAGTGGCAGGAAATAGGTTGTAAGCAAGATGTATGTGCAAATAAATGATAACAGCACCATGCTTTTACCTGAAGGTTTTTTCAGTTTCGCAAAACAACGATTGAAAATGACTAAGTTAGCCGCCCCTAAAACGATGAAAAGCGATGTGGAAAAAGACGTGTAATTTGGCAAATGGTTAATATGCATGATGGCAACACGTATATAATCCCAGTCTAGGTTCGGACTAAAATAGCCTTTAATTTGAACGAAAAGAATAAATGGGACGACGATTAGAAGAATGATTTCAGACATATATAATATGTTTCGGGAAGCCATGAAAATACCAAACGTAGTGACAAGAACAAAAGCTAAAATAATTGTGTAAATCGACATTTCAGGCGTCAAGAAACGAAAGATGATTGCCACGTATATAATAAGGATTGAGAGTCCTACAAAATACCATGTTAATGAGAAAAGAAGAAGCAGGGGTGTTGCAATCCATTTTGGTGTATTCTTCTTCAATATTTCAGGCAATCCTTGCTCCGGGAAAAAACTGAATAACCTGACGAGATAATAGGTCAGCACCATCCCGATAATTAGGGCAGGAATGAGTGCAGCCACTGAACCCGTTTTATTTCCAGCTATTAGGAATCTTGGGGTAATGGCAACCATATTCGTGAGCATATTAATCAAAATTAAATAATATAGGAAACGGCTCATCTATTGTCCATCCTTAATTCCTCATTTTTATTCATCCATGGAATTCGTAAATAAGGGACGCCAAAGCTTTCTTTATTTGCTAAAATCATAACGATACCGATTAATCCAATTAATAACCCGACCATCCCAAATAATGTAGTGTAAATAAGCAGGGCGAGCCTAATAATTCGCATTGCAAAACTCATCTCGTTTATTGGAATGATAAATGTGGAAATTGCAACCGCAGATATAACGATAATCATGATCGTTGAGGTAAGAGCAGCCTCTGTTGCCGCTGTTCCTAAAATTAGCCCGCCAACAGTAGTTGCTGTGGCACTAACGGCTTTTGGCAATCGCATACTTGCCTCGGTTAATAATTCCATGAAAAATAGCATAAAAAGAACCTCGATAAAGGACGGGTAAGGTACACCGATCCTTCCTCCAGCGACGGTGAGTGCAAGCTCGATTCTTAGAATGTCAGGATTATAAGAGGTCATGGCAACATATAAACTGGGAAGAAAAATACAAATAAACATCCCGATATATCTTAATAAAATGGTGAAGCTTGTTATACCGAAGACGTGATAATTATCTTCCATTGAAGACATGAAATCGAAAAAAATGGCAGGTGCAATAATGACATTTGGGCTTCCATCAATTGCAATGATGACCTTGCCTCCGTTTAAATTGTAAACAATTCGATCAGGTCGCTCTGTGATCAATGTTGAAGGAAAGAGATTCCTTTTTCCATTATTGATGAGGTGTTGGAGATCACCAGCAGATTGGAATAAAGGGGCGTCAATCTCTTTAATTCGATCTCTCACTCTTTTCACGATGTCTGGGTCAGCTCGATCGTTATCATATAGCAAAGTTACTGCTCTGTTTGTTTGATCAGCCGGGATAATGTCTTCAATTTTTAAAGAAGATTTATGGTAACGCTGCCGAATTAAGTTAATAGTTACTTCAAGATTTTCACTTAATGCTAACTGAGGTCCATGGATAGTAGGTTCCAACATCGTGTCTTGCACATCACTATTTTGTACGAGACGAAGATCCAGTAAAAACATGTTCTCTTCAATTACGATCAATATATATCCAGCGCTTAACATTAAAAGCAATTTATTTTTATAGGGCATATCATATTGATTTGGCAAGGATTGTATATAGGATGTAAAGCTTTCCTCTGAGGACATTTCAAAAAATGGTCTAATAACTGTTTGCTGAAGTTTATCCCCATCGACAACTGATTTCAAATAGAAGAGGAAGGCAAATTGACCTTTAATTTGCAGCTGTGTTTGAACAAGATCATCCGAATGTACAAAATCTTTCTTTAATTCATCGAATAAAGGAGGGGCTTTTTTCTCAGTCATTTGCAACTCTCCCTTCATAAGAAATTTTAAAAATAGTTGCCCATAGCGTTCCCGAATTAAATGTAAAAGATACATGAATAATGTATCCCAGACTGTAGACAAAGTATCATTTTACTTTGTCTGCAGTCTTTTTAAGGTTTTTAGTCATGGAATAAGCGTTTGCCCAGCTTGGCTTGAAAACGCTTGTCACGTGGAAGGCAGTCTAAGTTCGCGACGTCCGCAGTGCCTTAATTTCCGCAAAGGGCGCGTAAATACGGCAAATCGAACCCTTCGCCGTTCGATTGACTGCATGACCTGCATCGTGCAGGCCCGCGCGAAGTCGAGCGAAGACCCGAATAGAACTATAGGTTCATGAGGGGACGAGCGAAGGAAAGGCAACCTATTTATGCTGTCGTAAAGGTGCCTTAATTTCTGCAAAGGTCGCAGAAATACGGCAAATCGAACCCTTCGCTGTTCGATTCGCAGTATGCGAGCGTTTGTCAACAAGCTGAGATACATGAATAATGTATCCGAAGCATTGTTTATGAATTGATCGAATCAACGCACGGACACATTCAATAGAAAAGCTCCCTACTAAATTTAGCAGGGAGCAATCATTATTCAGCGAAACAAATCCATGCGCCGAACATATTCGTTTGGAAAAACTGTGTAATACGGTGAAATCCCGTTTCCTTCAAAAGTGCCTCAATCTCATTTGCGGGCAAAAATGAAAGAGAGCGAACGCTACTTTCCATTTCTTCTACTTCCGCCTCCGTTAACTTTGTCGAGTCAATCCAATACGCTTTCCAAAGATTGAACAAATCTTGAAACGAGGCATCGTTTTCATCTCCATACATCGAAGCCAACACAAATGGAGCTCCTGTAGGCAAAGATGCTCTAATCTTTTTCAGCAAATCGATTTTCTCACTCTGCTCGGAAATGAAATGGAGGACTAATAAACAAGTCGCACCATCGTATTTGTTTTCTGCTGTCAGGTCGGAAACAGTTCCTCCAATAAATTCTGTGCGCTCAGTAATGCCTAAACGTTCAGCTTTCGATTTTGCAATGCTCAGCATCGCTTCAGAAGGATCTACAATCGTGAACCTCCACTCTAAGTGATTGGCACTGAATGCCGTTAATTCATTGCCTCCGCCACCGCCTACTACTAATAACCTATCATGGTCGGACAAGTGGTTTTGCAAAAAAGCCTTTGTTAAACGGAAAAGACCATCGTATGTCGGCAACGTACGCCGCACGCCTTTGTCGTATTCGGTAGCCATTTCTTCATTAAACGTTAAATCTTCACTCATATCATCACTCCTTTTTGCTTCATGTTTATGCCATATACATTTTGTCTACAGTCCTTTTGAGGTTTGTAGTCATAAGATAGGTGTTTGCCTATCTTAGCTTGAAAACGCTTGCCAAGGAAGGCAACCTCAGAACGCCACGTCCTAGGGGTGCCGTAATTTCTGCTAAGAGCGCAATACGGCCAATCGAACCCTTCGCTGCTCGATTCGCAGTATGTGAGCGTTTGTCAACAAGCTGTTTGACGCTATAAAGCTTTATAAATGTAGTAGAGAAAACTGTGTTAGCAATTTTAAATGAAATTACGACTGTTCTGGCATATGGCTTCTTTCTTTCGCTTTCCGAGTCCAACCTTGCAGAAGATGAATGCAAAATGCAGAAGAAATGCCTAACGCAGCGCTAATTCCCCAATTGATATTTGGCATATGCTCATACATCCAGCCGCCTGCCCCTTGACTAATTCCACCGCCAACAGCCATCGCCATTAATGCAACCCCAAAATAGCTAGCGGAAAATTGTGGTGGGGCTATTTCTGCGGTATATTCATACGAAGTCGGTTCTACCAGCATGATACCGATCGCAAACATACAAAAGCCTGTCCAGAATAAAAGGACATTCGTAGAGCTTCCTAACAATAGAATTCCCATTCCCATAATCGTCATCCCTATTTTAATGACCGTTAACCGCTGAAAGCGTTTTGACCATTTTTGCAAAGGATACTGTAGAAACACAACAATGACGCCATATACAATAAATAAACTGGAGATGAATGCCGTGTTATTGAATACATTGACAGCATAGAGAGGAATCGTCAAATAGAGCTGCATGAACATGAACCAAAATCCCGTCATGCTAATCGTAAAGAAGATAAACAGACGATCCGATTTTACTTTATCCCATGAGTCTGCCAAGGATTGCTTCGGAACTTGGACTCTTTCATTCGGCAAATAAAGAAATGTGATGATCCCACTTATAATAAAAATTCCGCCGCATACGAAAGACGCATAGAAAAAGTCGAATTGCAATAAGATGCCGCCCATGATTCCTGCAAAAATAATCCCCGAATGACGAACTATTTTATCCAAGGCGAAAATCTCACCTCTTTTAGCAGGGGGAGCAAAAATGGAAAATGCCGCTTTACTAGTCGGTTCAAACAATGAACCGCCGATTGCAGTTGTAATAGCTGCGATGATTAGCTCAAGCGGGGTTCTGCAAAAAGCGAATAAGACAAAGCCGACTCCGCGCAAAATCATGCCAACACTAATCATAATCCGATAATCAAATCGATCTGCTAATATGCCCGATAAAAAAGACGTTCCTTGCTGCACCAACTGCCGAAGCATTAGGACAACCCCGGCAATTCCGGCAGAAAGTGATAGATTTCCTGTAATATGAGCAGATAAAAAAGGAATAAAAGCAAAAAAACTTACATTCATTAGAAATGAGTTTATTAATAATAGCCGCACAGCCTTCATTTATGTCCCACCTTTTGTGAAATAACAATCATGTTAATTGCATTTGTTATTATTTCGATTAACTCTTTCTACTTCAGAGGCCATCTAGTAAATAGGAATGTTTTGCACTCCAATATTGTATACTATATCTTCTATCTTTTCTTTCATTTTTTCTAAAAGTAGTGTGTATGCCCTAACGTACGATCTTTTGCCTTACTAAGAGCATGAGAAATCTTCCTTTGGCGAATCAAATTGTAAACGATTAACTTTTAGGTATAGGAGATAAATCGTATTGTTTTCATAGAAGTTTTGCACTACCTTTCAGCCGGACGCTATGCTACGATAAAATTATGAACAACAAGGGGATTCGATTATCGTAGCAAAGGAGTTTGGACAGATGTGGGACCAACAAGAGATTGCAAATCAAATAGAGATACTGAATGCCAAGCAAGCACCCGATTTAATTATTACAAATGCGACATATCTTCATTCGATTTATAAAAAATGGGTGGAAGGAAACATTTGGGTTTCAGGAGATCGGATTGTATATGCTGGCAGCAGGATGCCTGCAACAACAGAAGGAGCGGAAATTGTTAATGCGGAAAATAAGAAAATTGTACCTGGCTACATAGAACCGCATGTTCATCCATTCCAATTGTACAATCCAGAAACGTTCGCTGAATATGCTGGAAGAGTAGGAACGACAACGTTTTTATCGGACAACTTGACGTTCTTTATTAACCTTGGAAATGAAAAGGCTTTCAAGATTATCGATCAGTTAAACGAGTTGCCGTTTTCATTTTATTGGTGGGCAAGATTTGATTCGCAAACGGTGTTGCGGGAAGAAAAAGAGCTTTTTAACTTGGAATCGATTGCTGAATGGCTGAAACGTGAAGACGTTTTAATGGGAGGGGAATTAACGGGTTGGCCACGGCTATTGAATGGTGATGTTGACATGATGAACGCTCTCATGGCTGCGAAGAAAGCAGGAAAGAAAATCGAAGGACATTTTCCGGGAGCATCCGAACGGACTTTGGCACGGATGAAGCTCATTGGCGCGGATGGAGATCACGAAGCGATGACAGTAGATGAAGTAGAGGCTCGTCTGCTTCAAGGGTATGCAGTGACGCTTCGCTACTCATCTATCCGTCCGGATTTACCTGACTTGCTGAAAGGGATCGTTGATAAGGAATTAAACGTATTCGACCATCTAATGATGACAACAGATGGCTCTACGCCTTCATTTCATACAGATGGTGTGATGGACAAATGCATTCGCGCTGCAATTGAAGCAGGAGTCGATCCGATCGATGCTTATTTGATGGCATCTTATAACGTTGCCCGGTATTACGGTATAGATGATCGACACGGGATGATTGCAACGGGGCGTTTTGCAACGTTTAATTTCATTGAGAATGAGATGAATCCGGTTCCGACTGACGTGCTTTCAAAAGGAAAGTGGCTATTGCGGGACAAGCAGCCAATTAAACCGTTCCAAGCTGTTGACTGGTCGATCATTCCTGCTTTCGAGTTGAACTTTGATTTGGATAAAAAGGATTTTGACTTCCAATATTCTGTTGGCATAAAAATGGTCAATGACGTTATTACAAAACCGTATGAAGTGACGATCGACCGGTCAGCGGAAACTTTATCGGAGGACCATGACGAGTGTTATCTCATGCTCATAGACCGCAATGGGAAATGGCGCGTCAACACATTCATTAAGGGATTCGCAAACCGTATACAAGGATTTGCTTCCTCTTATTCGAATACAGGCGATATCATTCTCCTTGGTAAAGATCGAAAAGAAATGCTTCATGCGTTCAATGAAATGAAACGGATGTCCGGCGGAATGGTTCTTACTGAAAATGGCCGTGTAGTTGAAGCTCTTTCTTTACCGATTGGCGGCGGTCTATCCGAAGAGAAAGTAGATGTGCTGATCGATCAGGAGCGCGCGTTGAAGAAGGCATTGAAAGACCGCGGATATGGGCATGGAGATGCCGTTTACACATTCCTTTTCCTGCAGTCAACCCATTTGCCATACGTACGAGTGTCGCAATCGGGATTGTATCAAGTCATGAAAAATGAGTGGATCATACCGGCTAACGAAAGATAAGGGGGACCCGAACATGAAAGGGAATATGAGAGGCTGGCTGCTATTATTAGCCGTAGCAATGTTGCTGTTATCCGCATGCTCAAAAAAAGAAAAAGTAGATGCGGAAGAAGAAGTCAATGAACCTGAAGAAAATGAAAAACCAATAATTGTTGAAGAGGAGGAACCAGAAGAAGAGGGCCGTCTCCTCTTCCAAGATCCATTTACAGGAGTGTGGTCAGAGGAAGAAAAGAAAGATCGACCTGTCCTTGCAACGATCAATAACCATCCATTGGCGCGACCACAGTCTGGCATTAGTCAAGCCGATGTCATTTATGAATTTTTAGCTGAAGGCAATGTGACGAGATTTTTGGCTTTATTCCAAAGTGATCTACCGGAGCAGATCGGGCCTATCCGTAGTGCGAGAGATTATTTTGTTTACATGGCTAAAGGAATGGACGCTTTTTACGTTGCACATGGCTACAGTCCAGACGCCCAAAAGCTGCTATCGAGCCGATATGTCGACAATGTAAACGGTATGCAATACGATGGGACGTTATTCAAGCGATCCAAGGAGCGGAGGGCGCCGCATAACTCTTATATTAGTGGTGAAAATGTCATAGCAGCGATGGAAAAAACAAACTCCTCAACAGTCATGGAAAAAACGCCTCCTTTTTCTTTCCATGAATCTACGGAGGGTGCTAAAATAGGAGATATCGCTTCAAACATTGTCATTAAATTCAGCGCGAATGAAGATTTCATTAGTACGTTCACCTATGATTCAACGAAAGAGACGTATGAGCGGGCTGTTAAAGGCAATGTAACGATAGATAAAGAGAACGATGAGCCGGTGGAAGTTTCAAATATAATTGTGTTAGAAGTGCCGCATCGGACAATTGATAGTGTCGGCAGACAAGCTGTTGATATTGAATCCGGCGGCAAAGCAATGCTTTTCCATGCAGGAATTGCAAAAGAGATTGAATGGAAAAATCTTGACGGCTTTTTAGTTCCTACGGAAAACGGTATTCCGGCAAAATTGGTTCAAGGAAAAACTTGGATCCATATCATACCGACAACTGCGGGAATTGACAAATCGGTCACTTTTACTCCTTAATCAATTCAACAGGAGAGGGAGGTAAGGGCATGCAAATCGATAAAATACGCGGCGAGCAGATGGATCAGCTATTCAAGGCGATTTTGGAATTAAAGGATTTGGATGAATGCTATACATTTTTTGATGACTTATGTACGATGAGTGAGCTACAGTCGATGGCGCAAAGATTGGAAGTAGCGCACGCACTAAGACTGAAAAAGACATATGATCGTATTCAAAACGAAACTGGTGCAAGCACAGCAACGATTTCACGGGTGAGACGCTGTGTCGACTATGGTTCTGGCGGGTATAATACTGTGTTGGATCGCCTGTATCCTGAGTTAATCGCACAAACTGAACAGAATAAGTAAAAATCGGGCGGAGAAGCTATCCGCCCGGTTTTTTTGGTATACTGTACAATGAAACTTCACTTAGCAGGAGCAACGTCTCCGAAGTTTACAAGAAGAATCAAATCATTTCATTAATTGTTTATAACCACTGCCATCCAAGATTTTAGCAAAATCTTAGGGGAAGGGGATTTACAGTTAATGAATGTAGGAGAGCTATGTCAATTACATAGGTAAACAATGAATTATAGGTGGGTTAAACAATGGATTATCAATCTTGGCGCCACGCCTTTAAAGTGGACCCTGCAAAAACAATAACAGACGAACAGTTGGAGTTGCTTGCGGAATCGGGAACAGATGCCATCATAGTTGGCGGAACTGATGGTGTGACGTTGGAAAATGTTCTTGATTTATTGGCAAGAATCCGAAGGTTTTCAGTCCCAGCTGCATTGGAAGTGTCGACTATCGACTCCGTCACGCCTGGGTTTGACTATTTTTTCATCCCTACCGTATTAAACTCGACGGATACGAAATGGATGAACGGTATCCATCATGCTGCATTAAAGGAATATGGCCACATGATGAATTGGGATGAAATCATAACCGAAGGCTATTGCATAATGAATCCGGAATGCAAAGCAGCCGAATTGACTGGTGCACGGACTGTTCCTGATGAAGAAGATGTGATCGCCTACGCAAGAATGGCTGAGCATTTGTTTACTCTTCCAGTTTTCTATTTGGAGTATAGCGGCAAATTTGGCGATGTAGACGTCGTTCGTGCAGCGGGCAGCGTTCTTGAAAATACGAAGCTGTTTTACGGCGGCGGCATCCGCAATGCAGAGCAAGCGAAACAAATGGCTACAATCGCAGATACAGTTATCGTTGGCAATATTATTTACGAAGATTTGAAAGCAGCTTTATCGACAGTTGAAGCAGTGAAATCAGTTTCAGTCTCCCTTTGACACGGATCATCAGTTATAATAAAGAACAAACGTTCCATGGAAGGCGGGATACTTTTGAATAGATTATCGGAAGATTTACTAGCAGGCATGAACCCTGAACAAGCGCGGGCAGTGAAAAAAACGGAAGGCCCTTTGCTCATCATGGCGGGCGCTGGCTCTGGAAAAACGAGGGTGCTGACACATCGGATCGCCTACTTAATCGTAGAGAAAGATGTCTACCCTTCAAAAATATTGGCCATCACATTTACAAATAAAGCAGCACGCGAAATGCGGGAGCGGATCGATGGCTTATTGGGTCCGGGGACTGGTGAACGGATGTGGGTATCGACATTCCACTCAATGTGTGTCCGCATTTTAAGAAGTAATATTGATCGGATCGGCATTTCTAAAAACTTTTCAATTTTGGATGGATCTGATCAGTTAACGGTCATTAAAAACATTTTGAAGGAGAAGAATATTGATCCGAAGCAATATGAACCGCGTTCGTTATTAGGTGCCATCAGCTCTGCGAAAAACGAATGCATCGACGCAGAAACATACAAGGCACAAGCAAATCCGCATAATCCTTACGAAAAGACGATTGCAGAAGTTTATGAAAGCTATTCGAAAAGACTTCGCCAAAACCAATCATTAGATTTTGATGACCTCATTATGATGACGATTAAGCTATTTGAACGAGTACCAGAAGTCCTTGAGTTTTATCAAAATAAATTTCAATACATCCACGTCGATGAGTACCAAGATACGAACCATGCGCAATATCGCCTTGTTAAAATGTTGGCGGCGAAATTCCGCAACCTTTGTGTCGTAGGTGACTCCGACCAATCGATTTACAGATGGAGAGGCGCAGACATCGGCAATATTTTGTCTTTCGAGAAAGATTATCAAGACGCGACAGTCATTTTGTTGGAGCAAAACTATCGTTCAACGAAACGCATCTTGCAGGCGGCAAACGATGTGATTCAGAACAATCGAAGCCGGTACGATAAAAAACTCCGAACAGAAAATGATGAAGGTGAAACAATTACCGTTTACAAAGCATCCGATGAAAAGGATGAATCACAATTTATCGTTCAGAAGATCATTGAGCTAAAAGAGGAGAAGAATCTTTCATTAAATGACTTCGCAATCCTATATCGGACGAACGCCCAGTCGCGTGTCATTGAGGAATATTTAGTTAAATCAAATTTGGATTATACGATCGTAGGAGGCACGAAGTTCTATGACCGCAAGGAAATTAAGGATTTACTCGCTTATTTGCGATTGATTGCGAATAATGATGACGACTTATCGCTCGCACGGATCATTAATGAGCCAAAGCGTAGCATTGGAGCAACTTCATTTGAACGGATGGCCATGTTTGCGCTTGAAAATGACCGTTCTATTTTTGATGCTTTACAGGAAGTCCATTTTATGGGCTTAACTGCGAGAGCTGCAAACGAAGCGACAAAATTCCGGGAGCTGATTGCCGGTTTTACACAGATGCAGGAATACTTGTCAGTCACTGAATTGGTGGAGCAAGTGTTGGAAAAAACAGGCTACCGGGAAATGCTGGAACGGGAAAAGACGATCGAGGCGGAAAGCCGTTTAGAAAACATCGATGAGTTTTTATCCGTCACTGAAGCGTTCGAAAAGAGAGCGGAGGAAGAAGATAGTGACCGTTCTCTGATCGCTTTCTTGACCGATTTGGCACTTATTGCGGATATCGATTCTTTAGATAAAGAGGAGAACCAACAAAGTGAAAAAATCGTCCTAATGACGATGCATGCCGCAAAAGGTCTTGAGTTTCCTGTCGTTTTTGTCATCGGGATGGAAGAGAACATCTTCCCTCATTCAAGATCAATCGGCGACGAAGCAGAAATGGAAGAGGAAAGGCGGTTAGCTTACGTAGCCATTACACGTGCGGAGCAGAAGTTATTTTTAACTTGCGCAGGTTATCGTACGTTATTTGGCCGTTCGAATTTCAATAATCCGTCCAGGTTCATTAATGAAATATCGGAAGACATTACTGAAGTTGTTTCTGTTAATCAGGACTATCCATTTGGCGGCGGTTTTGTTCAACAGAAAACTCCGGTGCGTCCTGCTGTTAAAAAGCCGGTTTTAAAGGCGAGCGGCGGCGACAAAATTGGTTGGAAAGCTGGAGATAAAGCCGTTCATAAAAAATGGGGCACAGGCATGGTCGTTAGTGTCAAAGGCAATGCAGATGATGTTGAACTTGACATTGCATTCCCGCAGCCAGTCGGCATTAAGCGGTTGTTGGCCAAATTTGCCCCGATAGAAAAAGCATAGGGAGAGGAAATCATGGATCGAAACGAAATTGAAAAACGTGTCCGGGAACTCAACGATTTGCTCAATGAGTACGGTCATGCGTATTATGTTTTGGATAAGCCGCTTGTACCCGATTCCGTATACGATCAGCACATGCAAGAGCTGTTATCCCTTGAGAAGCAGTACCCGGATTTGATCTATCCAGACTCTCCGACGCAGCGGGTGGGCGGCGAAATACTATCCGGATTCGGAAAAGTCGTCCATGAATTCCCGATGCTCAGTTTATCCAATGTATTCAATGAAGAAGATATTCGGGATTTTGATAGGCGCGTACGAGCAGGTGTTGGGGGAGAGGTTACGTATATTTGCGAGCTAAAGATCGATGGTTTGGCTGTATCGTTGAAATATGAAAACGGCTTATTTGTCCAAGGTTCGACAAGGGGCGATGGGTCTGTCGGTGAGGATATTACAGCCAATTTGAAAACAATCCACTCCATCCCATTGAAGCTTACGGAGCCAGTGACGATTGAGGCGCGTGGAGAGGCATATATGCCGAAAAAGTCGTTTGTAAAATTAAATGCCCTGCGCGATGAAAATGGTGAAGAGCCATTCGCGAATCCTCGGAACGCAGCTGCGGGCTCTTTAAGGCAGTTGGATCCTAAAATTGCTGCAAGTCGAAACTTATCCATTTTCATTTATGGAATCGGCGGGGACGGCAGCGCTTACGGGCAAGATAGCCACTCGGATTCATTGGACTATTTGCATTCGTTAGGCTTTGAAACGAATAGCAATAGCAAGCGTTGCAAAACGATTGAGGAAGTAATTGAATTTGTAGAAGCTTGGCAGGAAAAGCGTCAGTCTTTGGACTATGAAATCGATGGCATCGTTATAAAAGTTGATGGTTACGAAGATCAGGAGCAATTAGGCTTTACCGCAAAAAGCCCTAAATGGGCGACTGCATACAAGTTTCCAGCGGAAGAAGTGCAAACAAAACTGATTGATATCGAATTGAGCGTCGGCAGGACAGGTGTCGTCACGCCGACAGCTATTTTGGAACCAGTCCGTGTAGCTGGAACGACTGTCGGAAGAGCTTCTTTGCATAACGAGGATTTGATCAAAGAAAAGGATATTCGAATTGGCGATACGGTCATCATCCGTAAAGCAGGTGATATTATTCCTGAAGTCGTCATGCCAATAGTCGACTTACGGACTGGGGATGAACAGCCTTTCGATATGCCGGATCATTGCCCGGTCTGCGACTCCGAGTTGATTCGCATAGAAGGAGAGGTAGCGCTCCGTTGCGTGAATCCGCAATGTCCGTCTCAAATGAAAGAAGCACTCATCCATTTTGTTTCCCGCAATGCTATGAACATTGAAGGAATTGGGGAGCGTGTTATTGAGCAGCTCTATACTTCCGGGCTCGTTCACGATGTATCCGATCTTTACCGTTTAACAAAAGAAGACTTGCTTTCATTGGAACGAATGGGCGAGAAATCGGTCACAAACTTACTGTCTGCGATTGAACAATCGAAAAAGAATTCGTTAGAGCGGTTATTATTTGGTCTTGGCATCCGCCATGTCGGAGCGAGGGCTGCGATGATTTTATCCGAAGAGTTTGGCACGATGGACGCCATTGCAGCAGCGGATGAGGAACGTTTAACGTCCATCCATGAAATTGGTGAAAAAGTTGCCGATTCCATCGTCACGTTTTTTGGCAATGAAGATGTCAGCGCAGTATTAAAGAAGCTGAAGGATTATGGAGTGAATATGGATTATAAAGGCAGAGCCCGAAGTGAGGTTCCATCCGAAGGACCATTTGCCGGGAAAACGGTCGTATTAACAGGGAAACTATCCATTTTGACGCGTAATGAAGCGAAGGAAAAAATCGAAGCATTAGGTGGAAAGGTGAGCGGGAGCGTTAGTAAAAAGACGGATCTTGTCATTGCCGGTGAAGAGGCGGGTTCCAAACTATCCAAAGCAGAAGAACTTGGTATTACCGTTTGGAATGAAACAGAGTTGGTCGAAGCACTCGGCGAAAAGGAGTAATTAGCAATGAAAAGGTTATGGTTTATGTCCAGTTTGTCGGCGGTCCTTCTCTTAGGGGGCTGCCTGCCGTCATTTGGTCCAGATCAAGAAGAAGTTATACAAGAAAACGAAGAGCAATTAGAAGAAACAGTAATGATTCCGGATATGCAATTGAAAGAGGAGTTTTATAATACGGTCCTTCCATTCAAGAAAAGTGCAAGTCGCGGCCTAGTCGTCAACAATATTTACACAAAATACGACATGCAAGAGGCGGAAGAAGGTCTTTTACGGCTTTCCGCACTGCATTTTGATCCGAAAAACTATTATTTCCAAGAAGGTCAATATATTGACAGGAAAACTGCCAATGCATGGCTGGCGAGAAGTTCCGTGAATGATGCAGGGCTCAACCCACCTTCCGGTAAAGAAGGAGAGGATGATGCCCCGATCTATCTCGCACATATTGTGGAGCAGAACTATTTGACGATGACGGATGACAAGAAGCTTCGATTATCAGGCATTTCAATCGGTCTCGCGTTAAATTCGGTCTATTATGGAGCAGATGGCAAGGAGACAGAGCTTTCTGATGAGGAACTGCAAAAGAAAGGGATTGAAATGGCGGACACGATTGTCAGCAGGCTGAGGGCAAAAGAAGGACTAAGTGATATTCCAATTGTTATCGGTTTGTTTAAACAGGAAAAACGAAATTCAATCGTGCCAGGTACTTATTTTGCGACTGCTTATGCGGACAAAGGAAAAAGTTCGGCAAGCGGCTGGAAAGAAGTGAATGAACAATACGTCTTGCTGCCAGCTTCTTCAAGCATTGATAATTATCGTGAGATCAATACAACCTTTAACAATTTTAAACAAGATATCGATGAATATTTTCCGAGCTTCGTTAATGTCATTGGTACCGCATTTTTAAAAGAAGGACAAATGAGATCGCTGAAAATTCAGGTGCCAATTCAGTTTTATGGAACGAGCGAGACGATCGGATTTACTCAATATATGACATCGCTCGTCAATAAATATTTCTCGAAAATTGACATAGAAGTGAGCATTACGTCAGTAAACGGGCCAGAAGCATTAATCGTTAAAAGAGCGAACGAAGAAGAGCCCTTCGTCCATATTTACGGTTATTAATGTAACTTATCATAACAATGGGTTAAAAAGGGAAACATCTTTTTATAGATAATTTATTTTTTAAATGCATAGCGAACATGTCTTTGCCGGGTGGATCGTCGCTTTTCATCCGCCCGTGAAGGTGGTATCATTGATCGTACAATTGTGTTACGGGGAGGAACAAACGATGACAACAAAATTTACAAGTGCCGATGTGCAATATTACGCGAACTTCGCAAGAATTGCCGTTACAGAAGAAGAAGCGGAAATGTATGCGGAACAATTGGCTGAACTGATCGAATTCGCTAATGTGCTACAAGAAGCCGACACGGAAGGCGTAGCACCGATGACACATCCCCTCCAGATTTACAATGTGCTAAGGGAAGATGTGCCGGCAGACATTTTAAACCGTGAAGAAATGCTTTCAAGCGTAAAAGAGCACGAAGCAGGAATGATCAAAGTTCCAAATATCCTGTCATAATCGGGTTTATAGGAGGATTAAAGATGACGTTAACGACAAAAACGGCTACAGAACTTCAAAAGCTTTTACATAATCGGGAAGTGTCTGTCAAAGAAGTAACTGAGGATGCATTGAAGCAAGTTGCAAAATTAGACGGACAAGTGCAAGCATTTCTTACAGTGACAGAAGAAGCTGCACTTTCAAAGGCGGAGCAGTTAGATAATGCGCCGATGGAAAACCGCGGTCCACTTTTCGGGCTACCGATCGGGATTAAAGACAATATCGTCACAAAAGGAGTAACGACAACTTGTGCAAGCAAAATGCTCGAAAACTTCGTTCCAGTTTACGACGCGACTGTTGTTGAAAAGATCAATGATGCGGGCATGATCTCAATCGGCAAATTGAATATGGACGAGTTTGCAATGGGATCGACAACAGAGCGTTCTGCTTTCAAAACAACACGCAATCCATGGAATTTGGAAACAGTTCCGGGTGGATCATCCGGCGGCTCGGCTGCTGCAGTTGCAGCTGGAGAAATTCCATTTGCATTAGGTACGGATACTGGCGGCTCTGTACGCCAACCAGCAGCGTTTTGCGGTATCGTCGGGATGAAGCCAACCTACGGCAGAGTTTCTCGTCACGGTCTTGTCGCATTCGCTTCTTCTTTAGACCAAATCGGTCCGCTGACTCGCACTGTAGAAGATAATGCATTGCTATTGCAGGCGATTGCAGGTATTGATCGCCACGACTCTTCTTCTTCCGACAAAGCTGTCGAAAATTATAGCGCAGGATTAACGGGTGACCTAAAAGGCATGAAAATTGCCGTTCCAAAGGAATACCTTGGTGAAGGCGTTGCAGAAGACGTGAAAGCCGCAGTGCGCAAAGCATTGAATGTTATGGAATCTCTTGGCGCAACATGGGAAGAAGTGACGTTGCCGCATTCAAAATACGCATCACCGACATATTATGCGATCGCAACTGCAGAAGCATCTTCGAACCTTGCTAGGTTCGATGGTATCCGCTATGGCTATCGCCCTGAAGGTGTCACGAATTTAGATGAAATCTATACACGCTCCCGTGCGGAAGGTTTCGGTGAAGAAGTGAAAAAGCGTATTTTTTACGGTACGTATGCATTGAGCGCGGATCATCATGAAGATTTGTATGTAAAAGCACAAAAAGTGCGAGCTTTGATTGCACAAGATTTCGCAACATTGTTTGACAAATATGATTTGATCGTTGGACCAACAAGCGCAACGACTGCCTATAAAATCGGCGGTGTAGTTCACGATCCGATTACGCTTTACGCGAATGATCTCCTAACTGTGCCGGTAAACTTAGCGGGTATTCCAGCTCTTTCTGTTCCTTGCGGCTTTGCAGACGGATTGCCGATTGGCCTTCAATTTATTGGCAATCATTTTGACGAAATGACAATTTATAAAGCAGCACATGCATACGAACAGGCGACAGATTTCCATAAACAAACTCCATCTATCGGGGAGGGGAATGAATAATGAATTTCGAAACAATTGTCGGGTTGGAAGTGCACGTTGAACTGAAAACCGATACAAAAATTTTCTCATCTGCACCAGCCCATTTCGGTGCAGAACCGAATATGAACATCAATATTACAGACTTAGCTTATCCGGGGACATTGCCTACGCTGAACAAAAGGGCAATTGACTTTGGAATGAAGGCTTCTATGGCGCTTAATTGCGATATCGCTCCAGTAATGAATTTTGACCGGAAGCATTATTTTTACCCGGATAACCCAAAAGCGTACCAAATTTCTCAAGATGAACGTCCAGTCGGTTCAAATGGCTGGATTGAAATCGAGGTGGAAGGCAAGAAGAAGAAAATCCGAATTGAACGCGTCCATCTTGAAGAAGATGCAGGAAAGCTGACACACTCTGAAAATGGATATTCGCTTGTCGATTTGAATAGACAAGGAACACCACTTATCGAGATTGTTACAGAGGCGGATATCCGCTCTCCTGAAGAAGCGTACGCATTTCTTGAAAAACTGAAAGCGATCATCCAATACACAGGCGTTTCGGATGTCCGAATGGAAGAAGGGTCCCTTCGCTGTGATGCGAATATTTCATTGCGTCCGTATGGCCAAAAGGAATTTGGAACAAAAACGGAACTGAAAAACTTAAACTCCTTTAACTTCGTGCGTAGAGGGATTGCGAATGAAGTGGAGCGCCAAGAGAAAATTCTATTGGCTGGCGGTACGATTCAGCAAGAAACACGAAGATACGATGAAGCGACTGGACAAACAGTCCTTATGCGTGTAAAAGGAAGTGCGAATGACTATCGTTTCATTAACGATCCTGACTTGCCTGAGATCCATATTGACCAAGCTTGGATGGACCGAGTCCGCGCTGAAATTCCTGAACTGCCGGATGCTCGTAAAGAGCGATACGTGTCTGAATTAGGATTGCCTGAATACGATGCGCATGTTTTAACATTGACGAAAGAAATGTCCGATTTCTTTGATGCGACTGTCCAAGCAGGCGCAGATGCTAAATTGGCATCCAACTATTTGATGGGTGAAGTATCTGCCTATTTGAATGCAGCGCAAAAGGAATTGCATGAAACAGCATTGACGCCGGAAGGTCTTGCAGGCATGATTAAGCTCATTTCCGATGGCACAATCTCTTCGAAAATCGCGAAGAAGGTGTTTAAAGAATTGGCCGAAAATGGCGGAGATGCAGCCGAAATCGTTAAAGCGAAAGGTCTTGTCCAAATTTCCGATGAAGGTACATTGCGCAAAATCATTACGGAAATATTAGATGCAAACGAGCAATCGATTGAAGATTATAAGAACGGTAAGGACCGTGCTGTCGGTTTCCTTGTTGGTCAAGTAATGAAAGCGACGAAAGGACAAGCGAACCCTCCGTTAGTGAATAAATTACTTCTTGAAGAAATTAACAAACGATAAAGAGTTGCGTCCTATGCGTGAGGAATTGGTCCGCATAGGGCGTTTTATGATGGATTTTCTGCTTGAATCCACTTATTTGATTCGCTGGATCATTAGATTTACACTTAAGAAAAAGGAGTGTGAGTGGGCATGAAGACAGAAAAAGAGTACTTTGAAAGTGGAATTGCCTTATCGGATTATATGGAGCGGATGGAGAAGCATAAAGACAACAGCTTTGGCATTTACGAAAAGTTTGAAGTACCGCAAGACGATGAATTTATTACAATGTTAAAAGACAAGAAGCCAAATGTCCTCATTATTACAGAAGATTGGTGCGGAGACGCAATGATGAACAATGCAATCTTACGCCGAATCGCAGAAGCCGCCGATTTGGATGTCAAAGCTGTTTATCGCGATGAAGATACGGATTTAATTGATCGTTATTTAACGAATGGCGGCAGATCCATCCCGATTTATTTGCTGCTTGATACGAATGGAGAAGTCATTGCAAAATGGGGACCACGTGCGGCTTCCATCCAAGAAGACGTTTTGGAAAGAAGAAAGCAATTGCCGGCGAAGGACGATGCCAACTATGAAGAAGCGCATAAAAAATTCATTGATAATTTAATGACTGAATATACAACAACACCTGAACTATGGCTCACTGTGTATGAAGATATTCGAAAAACGTTCATGCCTGCACTGCAAGAAATATCTTGATAGAGCTGCAAGCAACTTATAGAGTGGCATTAACGTCCTATTGCCGGACAGAACATGAATCATGCAGCAGAATTAGTATGAATTGAGAGGGACGTAGGATGAAGCGTGCACGCATAATTTACAATCCAACAGCAGGACGAGAAGTATTTAAAAAGCATATAGCTGAAGTCCTCGAGAAATTAGAACAAGCGGGGTATGAAACATCCGCTCACGCGACAACCGGTGAAGGAGATGCAGTGGAAGCTGCAAAACAAGCGGTTGAAAGAGGATTTGATATAGTCATTGCTTCCGGAGGGGATGGTACGCTGAACGAAGTCGTATCCGGTGTCTCCGAATTTGAAAATCGTCCGAAGTTAGGATTGATACCTACTGGAACGACAAATGATTTTGCCCGTGCTTTACGCATTCCACGAGATATAGATGAAGCTTTAGATATTATCATTAAAGGCGATACAATTCCAGTCGATGTCGGCAAGATGAATGATCGTTACTTCATTAACATCGCTGGCGGAGGTAGAATGACCGAGCTGACGTATGAAGTGCCAAGTAGATTGAAAACCCTATTAGGGCAATTAGCATATTATTTAAAAGGAATTGAAATGCTGCCTTCCATCCATTCAAGTGATGTGCGCATTGAATACGATGACGAAGTGTTTGAAGGGGAAGCGATGCTCTTCTTAGTCGGGTTGACGAATTCGGTCGGAGGACTGGAAAAGCTTGCACCCAATTCAAGCATTAATGATGGCAAATTTTCATTATTCATCTTGAAGAAGTGCAATATCGCTGAGTTCATAAGAATCGTTTCACTGGCAATCCGCGGAGAGCATTTAGATGACCCACTTCTTATAGCTACACAGGCTGAAAAAGTGAAGGTCACGTCATCGGAAGAAGTTTTGCTCAACTTGGATGGTGAATATGGTGGGGTACTTCCAGCTACTTTCACAAATCTTTATCGCCATATTGAAATGTTTGCCCCGATCGATCAACTGCGCGAGCAGGATCGGATCGAATAATGATGAAAGCTGCACGGCTCACAACGCCATGCAGCTTTTATATTTAAGTAATAAATTCAATCGCCTCATCCTGTTCAGCGGCAAGCTCAGGCAATTGGTCGACCGGCAGCCATTTGCAGTGGAAAATAAGTCCATCGTCTTTTCCGGTACTATGCACTTCGTTATCCCATTCCTCGATGCCCTCTCCAGTAAATGACAGATGAAAAATGTTTCGTTCGTGTATGACATCTTCCCGATTTTCGGGAAAATAGTTCCTCTTATTCACTTTCCCTTTTAGCTCAAGCTGTTCGCGATGCAAGCCTGTTTCTTCTTCGATTTCTCGATAGAGCGCATCGATGAGCAATTCATCTTCCTCAATCGTTCCACCAGGCACTTGCAATCCCGCTTCTGGATGATCCTTCTGTTCGAACACAAGGATTTTACGGTCATCATTTTCCCCTTTTGTAATGTAAGCCAATACTTTTCGTTTAATTTCCATTGTGTCCACCTCGCTTTAATTAATCTATTATACGCAAGATTCATATATTTCTCAAGTGGCTGTTTACGTTGAAAAACTTTCACATGTTTTTGATTTACCCATTGTTATTCCTCTCTGAATTAGGGAAAAGATATATACAGACTTAAAAGGTGGGGTGCTTATGTATAAAAAACAGGAGAAGCGTCTAATCTATCTGTCATTTATCGTGGCCGGCATTATGCTCCTATCCATATTAGGGCGAATTTTTGGTAGTTAAAGGAGGAACATTAGATGGGGAATGAAGATGCGGTTTTTTATTCGCGCGTGTTAACAGAACTGACATTATCCTTCCATATTATTTACGCGACAATCGGTGTCGGTGTTCCGCTAATGATTATGATTGCGCAATGGGTAGGCATTAAGAAAAATGACGAGCATTATATATTGCTTGCACGTCGTTGGGCGCGTGGTTTTGTCATAACAGTTGCGGTAGGTGTCGTAACGGGTACGGCTATTGGTTTACAGCTGTCATTATTATGGCCGAATTTCATGGAATTGGCGGGGAATGTCATCGCACTTCCGCTCTTCATGGAAACGTTCGCATTCTTTTTCGAAGCAATATTCTTAGGGATTTATTTATATACATGGGACCGGTTTGAAAATCAAAAGAAGCATTTGCTGCTATTAGTGCCGGTCGCTATCGGCGCTTCATTTTCCGCAGTATTCATTACGATTGTGAATGCTTTCATGAATGCACCGCGTGGTTTTGATCTTGTAAACGGAGAATTGGTCAACATCAATCCGATCATTGCGATGTTCAATCCAGCGATGCCGACAAAAGTTGCGCATGTCGTTATAACGGCATACATGACTTCAGCTTTCATATTGGCGGCAATTGCGGCTTTCCGCCTTTTAAAAGGATCCAACCATATATACCATAAAAAGGCACTTCATTTAACGATGAAGCTTGGGTTGGTATTTGCGATAGCATCCGCAATCATCGGTGACTTTTCAGGTAAATACTTAGCGGAATACCAGCCGGAAAAGTTGGCGGCAGCCGAGTGGCATTTTGAAACGAAGGAAGGCGCTGAGCTTTTGTTGTTAGGTGTATTAAAGGACGGCGAGCCGAAATATGCGATTAAGGTGCCGTTCGGATTATCTATTTTGGCTCATAATAATCCGAAAGCAGAAGTGATCGGCTTAGATCAATTCCCGGTTGATGAACAGCCGCCATTGTATATTCATTACCTATTCAACATTATGGTATTCATCGGCATGTGGATGGTATTATTGGCCGCTTGGTATTTAATCGGCATGAGGAGAGGCTGGAAGAACGTCCGGACGAATTGGTTTAGATGGTTGATCGTGTTAGGCGGACCACTTGTTGTGTTGGCAATTGAATCAGGATGGTGGCTTGCTGAAGTTGGTCGCCAGCCTTGGATTTTGAGGCATATTATGCGTGTTGATGAGGCGGCAACGACGAGTGGGCAAGTTGATGTAATGCTGATGTTGTTTGCGCTGCTTTATTTAATATTAGGTATCGGAAGCGTTGTTGTTCTTCGGAGAATGTTTAAACGGAATCCGGTGGAACGTGAATTGGAGGAACGTCACATGGAAAAGGGCGGTGATGTGCAATGAACCTTGAAATCATCGGAATTTCCGTTCTTTGGACATTTTTGTTTGGCTATATTCTTGTCGGCGCAATTGACTTCGGGGCAGGCTTTTTCAATGCCTATAGCCTGTTAACGGGAAAAGAACGCATCTTGACGAAGGTAATTCAACGTTACTTATCCCCAGTCTGGGAAGTGACGAATGTATTTTTAGTGTTTTTCTTCGTTGGCATTATCGGCTTCTTTCCGAAAACTGCATTTTATTATGGCACGACGCTATTAGTGCCGGTTAGTTTCGGAATCATACTATTGGCGATCCGTGGCTCATATTATGCTTTCGAAACGTATGGTGCAAGAAGACATAAAGGCTACTCTTTTATGTATGGGCTCGCAGGCTTGCTGATACCCGCTTCGTTATCGATCGTTTTGACGATATCAGAAGGCGGATTCATTGAAATGGTGGACGGTCATCCGGTATTGGACTATTGGGAGCTATTTACAAGTCCGCTCACATGGTCGATCGTCGTCTTGAGCTTGTCCGCTACGCTTTATATATCGGCTGTTTTCTTAACATGGTATGCAAATAAAGCAGGGGATCGTGAAGCGACGGACTTGCTGCGCAAATACGCGCTTATTTGGTCATTGCCAACAATTATTACGGCGGGTGGCATCATTTTTGAGCTGAGTAACCATAATTACGAACATTACGCAAATATCCAAACGTTTTGGCCGATGTTTCTTATCTCCTTCATTCTGTTCATCGGAACGGTTTGGCTATTTTGGAGGCGGCGCCATTACGGCTGGGCGTTCGGTATGCTTGCCGGGCAGTTCGCCTTTGCATTCTTCGGCTATGGGGCATCGCATTATCCCTATTTGCTATACCCATATTTGACAATTTACGATAGTTTTACGAATCCCGCAATGGCCATCTCACTGATCGTCGCATTTATATTAGGGCTATGCTTGCTCATCCCTTCACTCATTTTGCTAATGAGGCTATTCCTGTTCAATAAAGCGTACGTCAAAGGAAAAAAGAATTTCCATGCTTAGCATAGGAGGAAAAGACATGTCCACTTTCATTATTTTCTATGCGCCTTTCATTATTTTGATTGCAGCGATTGTCATTGGCTTTATCGTTGCACCGATGGATAGGGCGGTTGGAAAGGAAGAACAAAACGACGGACGTCCTTAAAAGGGGCGTCCTTCTTTATGATTAAGGCGAAAAACATGATAAACTGTGTACATACGAAATTTGGAGGAAAAACTATGTCTTTTATTGTAAATCAACATGACCGCCTTACCGTTCAAGTGGAAGATATGACACATGACGGATCGGGTGTCGCTAAAGTCGAAGGGTATCCGCTATTCATCCCGGGAGCTTTAGTTGGCGAAGAAGTGGAAATTGAAGTCGGAAAAACATTGAAAAATTACGGGTTCGCCCGTCTATTGAATATAAAGAAACGTTCAGAGGACCGAGTTGAGCCTCCATGCCATGTGTTTTGGGAATGCGGAGGCTGTCAGCTCCAACATTTATCATACGAAGGTCAATTGAAGCAAAAGAGGAAGACAGTGCGTGACGTCATTGACCGGATTGCGAAGCTTCCTGACGTGCCTGTCCATCCGGTAAAAGGGATGGAAGACCCTTGGCGCTACCGCAATAAATCGCAAATCCCTTTCAGTGAACAGAATGGGAAAATTGTTTCCGGCTTTTATAAATCAAGGACGCATCATATTGTCGATACAGATGTATGCATCATCCAAAGCGAAGAAGCAGACGAACTCATGTCAACGCTGAAACACCATATGTTTGAATTGGGCTTATCCGCGTATGACGAGAAAACACATAAAGGGATGCTTCGCCATTTGATCGTCCGAAAAGGGCGGGCAACTGGGGAAGTGATGGTTGTACTTGTGATGACGAAAAAGAAGTTCCCACAAAAAGATGCGGTCATTGACATGATTAAAAAAGTCGTGCCCGAAGTGACATCGATTATGCAAAACATTAACAACGAAAAAACGAATGTCATTTTCGGCAATGAAACGATTAATCTATACGGAAAATCAGTCATCATTGACGAGATTGGAGACACAAAATTCGAAATTTCCGCTCGTTCCTTCTATCAGGTGAATCCGGTGCAAACCGAGGTACTCTACAGACAAGCACTGGACTATGCACAGCTAACCGGAAATGAAGCGGTTATTGACGCCTACTGCGGCATCGGCACAATTTCCCTCTTCTTAGCTCAAAACGCGATGGAAGTGTATGGTGTCGAAATCGTACCACAAGCAATTGAAGACGCTAAACGCAATGCCGAACTGAACGGCATTACAAATGCCCACTTCGAAGCAGGAGCGGCGGAGGACGTTATCCCACGTTGGTATGCGGAAGGAAAACGGTTTGACGTATTAGTCGTTGACCCACCTCGGAAAGGCTGCGACGAAAATCTGTTGCAAACGATTTTGAAATACAAACCGAAACGTGTTGTCTATGTATCGTGCAACCCGGGGACGTTAGCAAGGGATTTACGAATTTTGGAAGACGGCGGCTATCGAACGAAGGAAATACAGCCGGTAGATATGTTTCCGCAGTCGAGTCATGTTGAAGTTATTTGCAACATAGAATATGAGGGCGATTAAAACGCCCATTCTATGTTAATATGGTCATTAGAAACGATTATTTTATTGATTAGTTTGGCGACTAACAATCGTTTCGTGTCGGTTTCCTCGTTGTCCCAATCAAAGTCGGACAACTGGGAAACTGTTTCTTTTATGTCTTCTAAATTATTTACTTCAATTTCACCTTTTACTTCTTCTATGTGCTGTCGGATTTTATCCCGATCCGCTTTCAAACCCTCCATTTTCTTTGACATGATTTCCAGAGGAATGTTGTCCAGGCTATACAGATCAATCAATTTTGCTATTTGCTTGTCTATTTGCTGTGCTTCTTTTTCTAATGTCTCAATCTTTCCTGAAACGTCACTTTCACCTGTTCGGTATTCCTCTACAAACCGCATGTTCACTTTCTTGATCTCATCAAAGATGAGTTGCTCAAATTTCTCTTTACGTTCCGAACTCTTTTGACAGCTTCTGTCCTTTATCATATTTTCGCGGTGGCCTTGTCTTGAATAACAAACATAATATCGCATGTTGTCTCCATTTTTAAGTTTCCCTCCAGTTCTCCCGAACATGCGCGCTCCGCAATGGCCGCAATAGACCAGGCCGCTGAAGATGTATTGCTTCCGAAAAGGTTCTTCTGTAACTGTACGCTTTTTCAGAAGCTCCTGGGTACGGGAGAAAAGTTCTTCCTCAATGATCGGCTCATGAAGTCCATCGTATACAACACCCTTATATTTAATCTTCCCGGTATAGAGCGGATTGCATAGGATATTCCGAACTGTAGTTTCACAGGCTAACACTCCAGGGAACTTGTCCTGGATTTTCTTGAAGATTTTATAAACGCCAAGACCTTTGTTATATTCAGTAAAGATCGTTCTAATGCACTCAGCTTCGTATTCGTTGATACATAAAGCCCCGTCTATATAGTCATAGCCTGTCGCAATCCGGGTTTCACCACCACCGCCATGCCATTTTCCTTCCTTGGCCCTTTCTTCTTTTCCCATGATTGTACGCTCACGGATCTGTTCACGCTCCAGCTGGGCGAACACAGAAAGTATTCCTATCATGGCGCGACCGAATGGTGTGGAAGTGTCGAACGATTCATTCATACTTATGAAGTCTACGTTGTTTTTCAAGAACACTTCTTCAATCAGGAACAAGGTGTCCTTCTGTGAACGACTGAGACGGTCAAGCTTGTATACCAGGACAAGATCTACAACACCTTTCTCTATCTGTTTAATCATTTCTTGCAAAGCGGGCCTGTCCATATTGGCTCCGGAATAAGCGGGATCGGTATACACTTTCACGATGGTGTACCCTTTTGCTTTGGCATATGCACGCAACCGTTCTTCCTGGGCTCCTATAGAGTACCCTTCTTTCGCCTGTTCCTGAGTAGATACTCGAATATAGATAAACACACGCAGAGACGTTTTCTTAATCATCCATACTCACACCTTCCTCCAAACCGTTAAAGAAAAAGAGTAGCGCATGAGCCACTCTTCTCTACATTAATCTTTAGCGCTAAAAATTAAAGTTTGTATTTCACTTCCACGGCCTTACCAATAATTCGTGCCGGGTTCTCTTCAGTGACGACTATAGGCTCATGCTCACGGTTGATAGGTACAAGCAACACTGTGTTGCCTTGTCGTGTCACTTTTTTTAATGTTGCTTCAGTGTCGCCATTTAGGAGTACAGCAGCAATTTCGCCATATTCCACTTCTGGCTGCTCACGGATAAGTACATGAGAGCCATTTGGTATAACCGGCTCCATGCTGTCACCCTTAGCTTCTAAGTAGTAAAGAGTCCCACTTGGAAGCTTGTCTTTCGGTTCTTCACGATAACCCTTGATGTTTTCTTCAGCGAGGATCGGATCACCGCAAGCAATTGTTCCAAGAATAGGGATCAATACTGTATTAGGGGAAGCTGGTTTCAAGTTGTCCGGTATTTCGCTTTTATCCAACAAAATGTCTAAATGCGAAACTCCCAGAGCAGCCGCTATTTTTGGGATATCATCCATGTTTATTTTCCGAGTTCCCTTCAAATACCTTGAGACTGTACTCCTATCGACACCGATTCTGTTCGCTAATTCAGTTGGCTTCATATCTTTTTGGTCAAGTAATTTTTGAATGTATTCAGCCACTTCAGTAGAGTTTCTCAATATTTTCACCTCCTGAATTTCACTATAACATGTTTCCTAATAGGAAACAATAGTCTTTAAAAAATATAAAAAAGAATATTTTTGTGGAATTGTGTTGACGCATCGGAAACAATGATATAATATAAGGTCACACAGAAAGTGAGGTGATGGTCTTGAAGTTCAACTACAATCGTTTGAAAGCTGAACGTATTGCAAAAGGATTGACTGTACAGGACATGGCAGACGTTTTGGAGGTAACAAAGGGAACGTATTCCAAGAAAGAAAACGGAAAACTTCCCATCACGGTGGAGGACTTCTCCGTTATTTCAAGCAAGTTAGGGATAACGCCTAACGATATAAACATTTTTTTTACTATTGATGTTGCCAATATGGAAACAAAAGATTCCGCTTGCATTTAATATTGGGGGCCATTACGGCACGGAGTCCATCAACGGATGGCTGAGGAATGGACGTGAAATACTCAGCACCCAACGAAATGAAAGGGAGTGCAACTATGAAGCGCATTATCAATAAAGACAAGAATGGTCATATCATAAAGGATTTGTCGAAAGTGAAACTCCCGAAGGAGTTAGAAGTTAGTCTCTTTAAAATCCTCAACCCCGGGATAACGGTCGAAGAGGTGAAGTTCAGCGGAGCATCCTGAGATACGCTGAACCATGCTGACCGGTTAGTGAAAGGAGGAACTGCCTTGAAAATCAAAGCGAAAATCTGGAATGGTCTGACACTGGAACAAAAGCTTGGCCTCTTGTACTTTGCAGCTAAACGTTAAAGGGGGAAAGGAAATGTTGAAATTCGACATACCTTCTGCAGCTTCCATGGCAGATCTTGCGAAGCAGAAGGAACAGGAATTTGAAACAGCGGTCATGGAGGGTCCGGTTTTTCGGGATATTATGCAGCGGATTGAAAACGCGGCACTTGAAGGCAAAACAGCAATATCAGTTACGGTGCAGGATTTTGAACACCGACAAGCCTTGAATGTAATCAGCAAGTATCTAACTGCTGCCGGATATGTGCATAAGCATGAGGATAAGTCTTCTCCGTTCAACTTGATTCCTGAAGTAAGTATTTCCTGGGGTCCAGGCGCTACGCCTGAAAGGAGGTGAGCCGGATGGATGAACTGACGAAAACGCTCCTCGATGAATTGGAAAAGAAACACGGTGAAGAGTTGAATTTGAACGATCACCACTACTTCTTATTCTACAAAGACGGTCTGTTTCAGATCTACTTTGATGAAGATGAAAAAACCATCAAAGTTGACGTAGATTTCATGGGTGATGCGGGGAAAGTCTATTTCACTGATAAGCGGATGGAAGAGGAACTTGAAATCTTTGGTGGCGAAAAGTAAAACACCCACTCGGCAAAGTGGGCGCTTGGAAAAATATTGTTTGAACAATTATAACACGTAACGGGAGGAAACAGTAATGAATTTAAAAATTACAATTGACGCGCCTGAACTGGCAGGGGCGATTGAAAGCTTGGCTGCTGCTCTCAGTTCAATGAATAACCCTTTACCTTTGACAACTCCAGCAACAGCAAAGCAAGAGGAAACAAAAGAAATTGATAAGTCAAAACAGGACAAGCCGAAAGCTGAAACCAAAAAGCAGGACGCTCCAGCCAAGGAAGAAACAAAACAGGATCCGGTCAAAGAAGCGCCAAAGCAACGGACGAAATCGGAACCAACACCAACACCGGAGGCTGAAGGGGATGAAAAAGCGGAACAGCTGATTTCTCTTGAAGTGGTCCGCGGCAAGCTGGCCGATTTCTCGGCAGGTGGAAAAGAGAATCAAAAGCAAGTAGTGGACGCTCTCAGCCGTTTCGGTGTGAAGAAACTGACTGATGTTAATCCGGCTGATTACAAGAAACTGCTTGAACTTGTAGGGCTATCGGTATGACAGTACCACACAGTGAAAGAGCACACGCGAAGCTGAGCGCTTCCGGATCATCCCGCTGGATGGCCTGTACTCCTTCCGCAGCACTTGAAAGCGACAAGCCTGACACTTCTTCCATATTTGCTGAAGAGGGTACGGCAGCGCATGAGCTTTCAGAGATTTTCTTACTTCATGAAATCGGAGATATAAGTAAACGGGCGCGCTCCATTCGTCTGAACAAATTCAAACGGACGAATGAACACTATTCCCAGGCCATGGAGGACTACGTTCAGTCCTATGTAGACGTAGTAATGGAACGGGTGAATGAAGCCCGCGCTTCCACGCCGGACGCACTTGTCTTGATCGAACAGCGGCTTGACTTCAGCGAATGGGTACCGGAAGGCTTTGGAACCGGTGACGTGCTGATCTTGGCCGATGGACAGCTTGAAGTCGTGGATTTGAAGTATGGAAAAGGCGTCCCGGTGGACGCTGAGAACAATTCACAAATGCGCCTGTACGGTTTAGGTGCTTATGACCGGTACAGCATGTTGTATGACATTGACCGGGTACGTATGACGATTGTTCAGCCACGCTTGGACAGCATTTCAAGTGAAACCCTATCGGCAGTTGATTTGCTTGCCTGGGGTGAAAACGAAGTGAAACCGAAAGCGGAAATGGCCTGGAACGGCGAAGGCGAATTTGTTCCGGGATCACACTGCCGGTTTTGCAAAGTAGCTCCGGTCTGCCGGGCACGCGCTGAAGAGAATCTGAAGATGGCTGAATATGATTTTGCGGATCCGCCAACTCTTTCCCATGACGAGATTGCAAGAATACTGGAGCAGGCAGACGAGCTTCAGAAGTGGGCGAAAGATATCGCTGAATATGCGCTTGAACAGGCTGAGAAGCACGGCGCCAAGTTTGACGGCTGGAAGCTGGTCGAGGGTCGAAGCAATCGGAAATACACGAATCCGGAAGCAGTCGCTGAGCTGCTGCTTGAACAGGAATATGAGCCTGCTGCCATCTTCAAACCGCAGGAACTCAAAACTATCACGGCCCTGGAGAAAGAGCTTGGCAAGAAGGTATTCGCTGAAGTCCTGGCGGACTTGATTGAGAAGCCGCCTGGAAAGCCTACCCTTGTTCCAGTATCGGATAAACGCCCGGAACTGCAATCCAGGGAATCGGCTGAGGACGACTTTGCCGACAGTCTATGAAACATTGAAAATCAAAAAATATTAAAATCACTGGAGGAATTTTAACATGGCTAAATTGACAGGAACTAAACTCATCACAAACGAAGTGCGCGCTTCTTACGCACAAGTATTCGAACCGGCTTCCATGACGGACCGTGATTCTGACGCGAAGTATTCCATTTCACTTCTCATTCCGAAAGAGGACACGGAAACAATCGAACTGATTGAGGAAGGCATTGAAGCAGCACGCAAGGGCGGCGTTGAAAAGTTCGGGAAGAAGTTCCCGCTGAAGCCGAAAACGACATTCCGCGACGGCGATGAAGAGCGTCCGGATGATCCAGCGTATGCAGGCCACATGTTCTTGAACTGCTCATCTAAAACGAAACCGGGCGTAGTGAAAAAGGCTCCAGCTGGAAGCCCGGTCAAGACAATCGAGATTACAAGCGAAGATGAATTTTATAGCGGATGCTATTGCAAAGCGGCAATCAACTTCTACGCATACAACTTCAACGGCTCCATGGGGATTGCGGCAGGGCTGAACAACCTTCTCTTTACCCGTGACGGCGAGCGTTTCGCTGGGAAAGATGCTGCTGAAAATGACTTCGCTGAAGAGCTTGACTTTGAAGATGACGGTGACGAGCCTGACTTCTTGTCTTAATAAAATCGAATAGGGGGCTTCCAGGCTCCCTATTTTTGTACAAGAAAAGAGGGAGGGGGATTCTTGAAAACTCTAAATATCGACATTGAGACATACAGCGGCGTGGATCTGTTGAAGTCCGGAGTGTACGCCTACGCCGATTCGCCTGATTTTGAGATTCTATTGTTTGCCTACTCCGTAGATGGCGGCCCGGTTGAGGTGGTAGACATGGCCCAGGGCGAACAGTTGCCTGACGATATTCTTGAAGCCTTGACAGATGACAGCATCCAGAAAATCGCATACAACGCGAACTTTGAACGGACGTGTATCGCGGCGCAATTCGACAAGCCGATGCCGCCCGAACAATGGAAATGTACAGCGGTTGACGCTTCCCGGCTTGGCTTACCAGGTTACTTGGAGGGCGTGGCCCAGGCGCTGAAGCTGGACATTCAAAAAGATACAGCGGGTAAGGCGCTGATCCGATACTTCTCACTTCCGTGTAAACCGACAAAGACCAACGGCGGACGTACCCGAAACCTTCCGGAACACGATCCGGAAAGATGGCAGCAGTACATTGACTATAACCGCCGTGATGTTGAAGTGGAAATGGCCATCCGGCAGAAGATAGATCCGGCGCTTGAAGTAAGCAAGTTTGAACAGGATCTTTGGTCACTGGATCAGCACATAAACGACCGTGGCGTCCAGCTGGATAAAGTGCTCATGGAACAAGCCATCGTTTGTAATGAAGAATTTGCGGGGCAGCTCATGGAGGAATCCAGGAAGTTGACCGGATTGGCCAATCCGAACAGCCGCGCCCAGCTGCTGGAATGGCTGAAGGAAAACGGGGCCAAGACGGAAACACTCCGGAAAGATGACGTGGAACGAATGTTGAAAGATGATATCACGCCGACCGTTCGCACGGTCCTGGAGCACCGGCAGGAACTTTCCAGGGCGTCCGTTTCGAAGTACAGGGCAATGGAGCGGGCTGTCTGTTCAGACGGACGTGTGAGGGGCCTGCTTCAGTTCTACGGAGCCGGCAGGACGGGCCGCTGGGCCGGTCGCCTGGTGCAAGTGCAGAACCTGACAAAGAACTACATTCACGACATTGAAAATGCAAGCAAGCTGGTGAAGGCCGGCGCTTTCGATGCCATTGACTTGCTCTTCAAGGAAAGCCGGAACGATATCCTTTCTCAGCTTATCCGGACGGCGCTTGTCGCTTCTCCGGGGAACCGTTTGATTGTGTCTGACTTCAGCGCAATTGAAGCCCGCGTGATTGCCTGGTTCGCCCAGGAGAAATGGCGCCTGAACGTTTTCCAGACGCACGGGAAAATCTATGAAGCATCGGCCGCGGAAATGTTCAACGTACCGATTGAAACGATTGACCGCGGATCACCGTTACGGCAAAAAGGTAAAGTCTCCGAATTGGCCCTTGGCTATCAAGGCGGGCCTGGTGCACTTGTCTCTATGGGCGCCTTGGACATGGGCCTTGAAGAAGGGGAGCTGCAAGGCCTGGTGGACGCCTGGCGAAAAGCGAACCCAAAGATTGTAGATTTTTGGTGGGCGTGTAACCGTGCTGCTATCGAAGCGATCCAATACAAGTCGAAAGTCCGGACGCATGGCGTGGAGTTCCATCATCATAGGGGGATTCTTTACATCACACTGCCAAGCGGCAGGAAGCTGGCATACGTAAAGCCGCGGATCATCACAGGGAAGTTCGGACAGCCGTCCATTGAATTTGACGGCTTGAACGCTGCAAACAAATGGGGTCCGGTTGAAACATACGGCGGAAAGCTTGTGGAGAACATCGTCCAGGCTACCGCCCGGGATTGTCTGGCATACGCCATGATGAACGTCGAGAAAGCCGGCTACAAGATCGTCATGCACGTCCATGACGAATTGGTGACTGATACGCCTTACGGCTTTGGAAGCCTGGCAGAAGTTGAAGAAATCATGTCACAGCCGATTCCTTGGGCGCCGGGGCTGCCGCTGGATGCAGACGGCTTTGAAACTGAATTTTATATGAAAGATTAAAAGAGGGCGAGAACTATGCTGAAATACAACTGTTGCGCAAAATGCGGTGAAGAAGATGATGAAATTCTCGTGTGTGATCGTTGCGGCATTGATATTTGCGAGAAATGTCTGTCTTACGTATCTTTTGCAATAACATTGTGCCTTGATTGCGGTCGGCAAGGAAAAAGAAGCCGAAGCTTTGAACTTTACTGAAAAACAGAATACGAAAGCGAAGTGTGACTATGAACTCCTTACTGGAAAAAATGCAGTTCTGGCTCTTCAGCAAAGGGGCTAATAGAGAGTTTTGCTTCTGGGATCGTTTGGGGAACTTCGTTCAAGATATGAGGGAAAAAAATCAAAATTTCAAAAGCTTAATAGAGGGGGCTTTTACGTGAAAACTGCAATGAAGGACATGCAAAAAGAAATTCAATCGGCCATCACGGATTCCAGGAAGGAATACCGCAAAGCTTTGAAAGCTGAGAACAGAAGAGAAGCCAACCGGCTTGAACATGAAATCGAACAGCTGGAGAAGCGCAAAAAGTATTACATGGCTTCATCTGAACCGGTGCAATTTGCAAACGGTTTTGTCATCAATGGAAAGCTGCTGAAGCAATTCATCAAGAAGCTTCCTGCCCTGGAACTGTCGGCTGTTTTCGTGGACGACACGCTGGAAATCCGGTACAAAGCCGGAAGGCTTACCCTGCTTAACTTGGAGCCTTTCTATACGGGAATGAAGCTGCCGAAAGGAGAGGATCTGCTTGAAGAGCTTGGAATCGCTTTTTCATAAACACTTGAAAAATTTTGTTGATCCGGAACACGAAAAAGTGGCTGTCCGGGGCTATCAGGTGGATGAGGACGGCTTCGGTCTTGCTACAAATGGAATCCAGCTTCTGAAAGTAAAAATAGCGGAAGCGGGAGAACCGAAGATCCTGACACTATCAGGGAAGCCCGTAAAGGATGCGGAGAAAGTTGACTTGCACCGGCTGATTCCTGACAGAGATCCGGTCGCTACGATAGACGTTGAATCTTGGTTGGACGCAGCCGCAGCTTTCATAGCTGTTATGAGTAAGTCGGACGCTTCTGAGAAGATACCGGTCGTGAAGCTATCCGGTGAAGAAGGGAAAATATATCTTTCCTTTAAGCTCCTGGACGGCTCCAGCGGCAGCTGGGAGATCGGGGAAGGCGAGAGCTTGGAAAGAAACCTTGACGGCAAGCGCCTTCTGCAATGCTTGAAAGTGTTTGAAGGCTACGCTGGCAAAGTGGGAGTATCGGGAAGTCTTTCCGGCTTCCGTCCGATTCTCATGAGTGCGGATGATGTTGAAGTCCTGCTTATGCCCGTTCGTAGCTATTAAGGAGGCAGAGCCGTGGATCATGTAAAGGAAATGGCCAAGCGTTTTAATTCGATGCGCTACAAGCACGGCGTTCACCAAGTATTTGAGGACTTCCTGGAGCTTATCGCCATCACGATTTCCAACAGCGTGGATCTGGTTCAATACAAAAGACGGGAAGCCCGCTATATGCAAATTATCGGCCAATACGATAAAAGCGAAGTGAATATATTCCCGGAAATGATGGCGCGTCTTATCATGGCGCTGGAACATCGACCGGATGACTACCTTGGCCGGCTCTTCATGGAATTGGAACTGTATGACAGCTGGAAAGGGCAATTCTTCACACCTATGTCCGTCTCACAGCTCATGGCTGAATTGACACTTCAGGACAGCATCCAACTGATTGAGGAAAAAGGTTTTGTGACGGTGAACGAGCCTACGGTCGGCGGCGGTGTGACAATCATAGCCCTGTTCAATGCGCTCCGGGCAAAAGGGTACAACCCGCAGCAAGTCCTCCGGGTGATAGCCCAGGACATTGACAAGAAGGCCGTTCACATGAGTTACATTCAGTTTTCGCTTTTGGGGATGAACGCAGAAGTGCTTCACGGCGACACGCTGGCCTTGACGTTCTATGAAACCTGGAAAACACCCGGCAACATATTCAGATGGGGCAGGGGCTTGGCCAAGAAGCAGAACGCCGTTGAAACGCTGAGCGATCTGCAAGAATCGGACTTACGGCAACTAACTATTTTCTGAGGGGGATTTACTATGACAACCGAAAAAATTACTCCGGCAGTGCAGAAAGCGCTGGCTGAGATTCATACGAAAATCGCTGAAATTTACGAAAAGAACTGGCAAGTTCCATTGAAGGAACAGCCGACAGAAGTGCTCATCGGCACGATGGAATCCATCATCTTTGAAATTAAATTGCGGATGGGTAATGAAAAAACGCAGGCGCTCCATGAGCTGCCTGTCGGTGCAAAGATCCGCGACAAGAACACTAAATATTATGGTGCTCCTGTCGTTTGGCTGGTCGCTGACCATGGCTACTATGGGCCAACACAGTCAATGATCCTGGCTGAACGAATCCTGGCCTTCAAAGCGTTTGACGCAAGGGAGCCAAACAATCCGGATGAAAGACGTGCCGATTGGGGCAATAACGAATACCAGGTTTCTAATATCGGGCTTTGGCTGAACAGTTATAAAGACGATTGGTTCACACCGCTGCATGAATATGACCAGGCTCCAACAGCGGAACACGTATACGGCAATCCGTATGCAGACGAAAAGGGCTTCCTGGCCAACTTCAGTGAAGAGTTCATCCAGCAGATCAATGATTCCGTCCAAGGCAAAGTGTTCCTACTGTCGGCTGGAGAAGTTGGCTTGTCGGACGATGGAAAGCCGTTGGCCATCTTCACCGATGACGATTCCCGGAAAGCTTATCCTACTCCGGAATGTACGCAAAACGACAATGAAGGGGATCCGAATGAAGCTGATTGGTGGTGGCTCAGAACCCCGCATGCCGGGCACTCGAGCAGCGCGCGTAGCGTGAACACTTCTGGGGTTATCTCCCACAGCACCGCGTACGTTGGGATCAGCGGCGTTCGTCCCGCTTTGAATCTGCCATCTGAAATCCGTGTGACAGCGGAACCGGACGAGAACGGAATCTATGACATAGTTTGGGGGTCTTGAAATGCCTGAAGAAAAACAACCTTATAAACCAATGAACAGCGCAGCCTTGAACCTTGAAATTCAAATAGGCCTGGACAATCTGAAAGCTATGCTGCCTTTAATTATAGAACAAAACGCGGTGAACGCGAAAATACTCAGTGCAAAATACAACAGCCTTCTGCATGAAGGTTTCACGGAAGCCCAGGCGCTTGAAATCCTAACGAAAAGGCCGCTTATCGAATGAGATTAATTTACGGGTTGGCCGCCGGTTACTGGCTGGGATGCTTCGCAGCATTCCTCCTGGGCCGGCATATGCCTTCAAGATTCGACATAGGTTTCCTGATGTTTTTCGCTTTTGTGAATTTCCTGTTCTGGGCTTTTGGGCGGGAACAACGTAAAGGAGTTGAAACTGAATGAGTGAGCTTCTTGCTGAAATGATTGCAAACTATAAAGATTCTGCCGGCCGTGTAGATGAAGTGCTTTATCGAGAAGTCATGAACGTGGTGCATCGGCTGGAAGAGGAAAAGCGCCGGAACCAGGTGATTGTCCTCAAAGAAAGGAAGGGTATTCCTACGGTCATCGAATGGAACGGCGACCGCTACACTTTCGATGCCGGAACCACGTTCCGGGGAGGTGTACGGCGTGGAAAACCGCAGAAAAAAGGACAGGCTTACAAGGCAGGAGAGGGTAGCCGTCCTGTTCCAAGTAGAAACAACACTTGATAACTACTGCCGCGTATGCCCGTTTAATGGGGGCAACACGCCGCATAAGAATTGCAGGAGCTGTCCTATCAGCGGACGGCTTCGGGAATACGGCAGACAGCTTGGATGGGAAGAAGATCCGAACAGACCGGAAAAGCATTTGCGCTGGACTGAAGAGGAAGATCAGTATTTGAAAAACAACTGCGGACTGAAAACCGCCGTGCAGATGACCGAAGAACTGAAGCGCAGCTATGCTTCCGTCACCAAACGAATCCGGCGGTTACGTGAGGAAGGGGAATTGCTAAATGGATAGATTGCAAGTTTTGGATAAAGGGTACGTTCGGCTTGTCGGCGTGATGGGCAGCGATTTGACAATCGTGAACAGCGCCCGTGTTTCTTACGACAAGCAGAAAGCCGAAATGGACAGCAAAGATGAACGGCTCATAAACTTCTTGATTCGGGAGGGTCACACTTCGCCTTTGCGCCATGCTTCCCTGCAATTTGAAGTGTACGCGCCGCTCATGGTAGCTCGTCAATGGTGGAAATACGTTGTGGGCAGCGACCACACAATGGACGCCTGGAACGAATCCAGCCGCCGATACATTTCCGAAGATGAACAGTTTTACATTCCGGCACCTACCGAATGGAGAAGCAAACCGGAGAACAGCAAACAGGGCAGCGGTGAAACTCTTAAAACTGCAATAGGAAACAAGTTCACAAAAGCGCTCATGCAGTATGTAGAAGAAGGCGAACAATTGTATAACTTTGCATTGCTGAACGATATTGCGCCGGAACAAGCCCGTCTGTTCCTACCGGCGTATGGTATGTACGTCCGTTGGTATTGGACGGCTTCATTGCAAAGCGTTCTTCATTTCCTGGATCAGCGTCTTGGCCATGATGCCCAGGCAGAGATTCAAGACTATGCGATTGCGGTTGACGCTTACACGAAAGCGCATTTCCCTGCCGTTCACAAGGCTTGGCAGGAGCACCGAAAATGACGTTCTGGCCGGAGCAGAAACGGGCGCAGATGAAAGAGCTGAAGCAAGCGCGTTTCAATATCCTGCAATACATCAACTACCTGGATCGGTTCCGGTGTGACGTGTGTTCCGGTCGGGTCCAGGAGGGCGTTTATGCTGATAAGACAAAATGCGATTGTGAAGCTGCAAGGCGGATCCGGGAACTTGGCCAAGTGTTGATTGGCAACAAACAAAAAATCATAGAAAAATTCAGGGAGTTGAGGAAAATGACCGTGTTAGAAACTTTGACCGAAGAGAATCTGACAAGGGAAACGTATTTGGATATGAAAGCCCTGGGCCTAACAGACAGGCAGATTAAGGAGCAGCTGGGCTGGCATGGCGTGAAGTTTAATCAGTGGAAACACAAAGAGGGTCTGATTGGCCAACGCCTGGCACCGGCTCCAGAACCGGAAGAAACGAAAAAAGAAACCTACACCGATACGGTACTTAATGAAGAAACAGTGAACGCTGCCGAAGTAGTTCCCGCAGCTCCGCCGGAGCCGGTTGAAGGGGTCCACCATTTCAAAGCCGGAACGGCCGAACCTGTCTCAACTATCAAGGCAGCCATTCTGGACGATATCGGCCGGCGCATAGATCAGCAGACGGAAAAGGGCGTGAATAAGTATTCCCACACGCTGGACGATTGTCCGCCGAATAAATATGACTGGCAGACGATGATAATTGAAGAGTTGGTCGATGCCCTGCAATATCAGCAGAAAGAGATTCGCAGATTGAAAGACGTGAAAGAAATGTCACTCCTGGAATACCAGGAACTCAGCAAACGGACAATGCCTGGCCCGGCGACGTCGCCTGAAGAGTTCAAGCTGAACGTGTCGAACTACGCCATGGGGCTTGCCGGGGAAGCCGGTGAAGTGGTGGATTTATTGAAGAAGCATCTTCACCATGGCCATGAAATCGACAAGGCCGCACTCATTGGCGAAATAGGAGACGTGCTGCACTATGCGTCCGGTCTTTGCTCCATGCTGGGGATTGATTTTGAAGAGGTAGGAAGAAGCAATATTAAAAAGCTGGAAAAACGATATCCGAATGGCTTTTGCGAAGCTGACAGCATAAACAGATCGGAGTGATTGCCCGGCAAAGGAGAGGTTCCACATGATGCAGAAAGCGGAAAACATACAAAAATTTAATATCCAACATGACGGCTCATTCGTGATATCCACGGCAAACAGCCGGCACTCCATGTCATGGAAGAACTCGGAGATCCTTTGGTCCGATTTTGTGAAAAAGCTGTCGCAGACTACCCGGACGCCTGAAACCTACGCGGACTATCAGAAGATGACCAAGAAGGAACAGGGCAAGGTAAAGGACGTGGGCGGTTTTGTCGGCGGATCCCTGAAGGGTGGACGCCGGAAAGCGGAAGCTGTCGGATGGCGCCAAGTCGTCACGCTGGATGCAGACTTTGTAAAAGGCGATTTCTGGCCACTTGTGGAAATGCTGTTTGACAGTGCGTGTGTAGCTTATTCCACGCATTCGCACAGACCGGACCGGCAGAAGGTCCGCCTGGTCATCCCGCTGTCGCGGACCGTCACACCGGAGGAATACGTGGCCGTTGCCAAACGTCTTGCGGCAGATATCGGCATCGACATGTTTGACGACACCACGTATGAGCCGCACCGGTTAATGTATTGGCCGTCCACGGCGTCGGATGCCGAATACCTTTTCAAACTCCAGGATGCCGAATGGCTGGACCCGGACACGGTCCTTTCCCGCTACCAGGACTGGCGCGATCCGCTGGAGTGGCCGGAATCCTCCAGGCAGAAGCAAGTACAGAAGCGCCTGGCCGACAGGCAGGGGGATCCGCATGAGAAAGCCGGAATGGTCGGCGCGTTCTGCCGTTCTTATTCGATTGAAGAAGCCATCGAAACGTTTCTGAATGATGTATACACCCAGCACTCAGAAGGCCGCTACACCTACAACGAGGGAAGCACGGCCGGAGGTTTGGTTCTGTACGATGACGGCAAGTTTGCTTATTCCCATCACGGAACGGATCCAGTAAGCGGCATGTTGGTCAATGCGTTCGATCTGGTCCGGCTGCACAAGTACAACGTGCTGGACGATGACGCGAAGGAAGGAACGCCGATTTCCCGGATGCCGTCAACTTTGGCCATGAACAAGCTGGCGAAGAGTGACGGCCGGGTCAAGCAGACGCTTGTGAGCGAGCGCCTGGCTGATGCGGAGTTCGACTTTGCCGATGAAGAAGCTCCTTCTATTAATAGTAATGGAGTTTCGGAAGGAGAAACAGCCACGACGGACGACCGCTGGATGAAGAAGCTTGCTATCACGAACAGCGGCGACTTCGAAGATTCCCGGACGAACTTGCTGCTGATTTTGGAGAATGATCCGAACCTGAAAGGCAGATTCGCCCTCAATGAGTTCGCCCAAAGGGCATTGATAAAAGGGGATCTTCCTTGGCGCAAATGCGAAGGCCCGGCAGACTTCTTCAACGACTTCGACGAAGCCGGTTTGCGGAACTACCTGGAACGTGTCTATGGAATATCGTCCGTGTTGAAAACGCAGGATGCCTTGGCCCAGGTGTTCCATGCTCATAAGTATCACCCGGTCCGCGATTATCTAAACAGCCTGGAATGGGATGGACGTGAGCGCCTGGACACGCTGCTGATTGACACGCTTGGCGCCGAAGATACGGAACTGAACCGGGTCGTCACGCGCAAGACGTTCGCCGCAGCTGTCGCCCGGATCATGACACCTGGCTGCAAGATGGACTACATGCTGACATTAGTCGGCGCCCAGGGTCTTGGGAAATCTTCCTTGTTCGGCCGCTTGGGGTCCGATTGGTTTTCCGATTCATTGACAAGCGTCACCGGCAAGGAAGCGTATGAACAGCTGCAAGGCGCCTGGATTGTTGAAATGGGGGAACTGTCTGCAACGAGAAAAGCGGACGTGGAATCCATCAAGCATTTCCTCACCAAACGGGTGGACAGGTTCCGGGTCGCGTATGGCCGGCACGTCACCGATTTCCCCCGACAATGTATTTTTGTCGGTACGACCAACGACGTGGAATTTCTACGGGATGCAACCGGCAACCGCCGCTTTTGGGTCATGCCGGTGGGCAAGCAGGAGATCCGCAGGCCGTGGCATTCCCTCACGCAAGACGAAGTGAATCAGATATGGGCTGAAGCCGTCGAACGTTTCAAGGACGGTGAACTCCTTTATCTTCCGGAGAACCTGGAAGAAGAGATGTGGGAGATCCAAAAAGGGCACTCCGAAGAAAGCCCGCTGTTCGGGCCAATCCAGGAGCACCTGGAGCGCCTGGTTCCGACGAACTTCAACAGCATGGACATGCAGGAGCGCCGTTCCTTCTTTGATGACGCTTTTGATTTGACGGACGACGGGGAAACACTTGTGAAACGTGACCGGGTATGCGCCCTTGAAATATGGATTGAATTGCTTCATGGGCGCCCCGAAAAGTTCCCGATGCTGGAACGCCGGGAGATCAATTCCATATTAAGACGTATGCCTGGGTGGAAGCAGCATGACGGAAGCAAGTCCGGACTTCTTCGGTTCGGCCCGGAAATCGGCACGCAAAGGGCGTATGTGAGAGAGGAAATTCCGGAGGAAACAGCCGGAAAAGAGGAACAGTTATTCGACTTTTTGGCGTAAAGAGCGTTAACAAAGTTTGTTTACACCGTGAATAGTTTGTTTACATTGTTAACACCTGAAGTGTGGAGCGTAAACAATGTTAACAAAGTTTTTCAGTTTGTTTACACCTATTGTTAACGCCTTTAAGCCAATAGCACCAACGGTTAAGGGGCTACCGTTAACAATGTAAACAATATTTTCTATTAAAGTAGTATAAGTAAGAAATAAGAAAACATATACGCATATACACGTGTATATATTCTTAAAATCCTTATATACGTATGTATCATAGGAAATCGCTTAACATTGTTTACATTGTTTACGCCCTTGTTTTTCGGAACGGGAGGGATAGAAATGTTGGAAAGCTATCTGGAAAAGAAATTTGCGGAAGCGATTAAGAAAACAGGGTCGCTGCCATTGAAGTTTACAAGCCCGGGGATGGCTGGGGTGCCGGATCGGATCGTCTTGATTCCGGGGGGCAAGGTAGTATTCGCTGAACTGAAAAAGCCCGGGGAGAAATTACGGCCGCTTCAGCTGAAAAGGAAAAAGGATCTTGAAGCTTTGGGCTTCCAGGTGGAAGTAGTGGATTCCATCGACCGGATCAAGGAGGTTTGTCATGAAATTCATACCGCACAATTATCAGGCGTATGCCATCAACGAAGTGATTGAGAAACCGGAGATCGGTCTTTTCCTGGACATGGGCCTGGGCAAGACGGTGACGACATTGACGGCCATCACGGAACTGCTGCATAACCGTTTCGAGGTGCATAAGGTTTTGGTGATTGCACCTAAACGGGTGGCTGAAGATACCTGGAGCCGTGAAACAGAAAAGTGGGAGCACACCAAGTATTTGAGAGTGGCCAAAGTGTTAGGCCCGCAGAAAGACCGGAAGGCAGCCCTTGAAAAGAAAGCTGATCTGTACGTTATCAACCGGGAGAACGTGGACTGGCTTGTCCAGCATTACGGAAAGGATTGGCCGTTTGACATGGTGGTGATTGACGAGCTATCCAGTTTCAAGTCACCGTCCGCAAAACGTTTCAAGCAGTTGCGGAAAGTCCGTCCGTTTATCAAAAGGATTGTAGGACTGACCGGAACGCCTGCACCCAACAGCCTGATAGATTTATGGCCGCAAGTATATCTACTTGACCGGGGCGAACGGCTTGGAACGACAATCACCGGCTACCGCAATCAGTATTTCAACCCGGGGCGCCGGGATCCGTCGAAGTTCATCGTCTACACCTGGGAGCCGAAAGACGGGGCCGAAGAAGCGATTCATGAGCGCATAGGTGACATTTGCATATCCATGAAGGCGAAAGACTACTTGCAGCTACCGGAACGGATTGACAATGTGATAAGCGTCCAGCTAAGCCCGAAAGAGCGCGAACTGTATAAGCGACTGGAGCGCGACAAGCTGCTTGAATTTGACGGGCAGGACGTCGTGGCCAACAATGCTGCCGGTCTGATCGGGAAGCTTCTTCAGTTGTCGAATGGTGAAATCTATGACGATACAGGCGAAACGGTACATATCCACGACCGGAAGCTGGACGCGCTTGAAGAAGTCATCGAGGAAAGCCAAGGACAGCCGATTCTGCTTTTTTACAGCTACAAGCATGACCGGGATCGGATCCTGGAGCGCTTCAAATTTGCCGAAGAGTTGAACCAGGACGATTCCATTTCCCGCTGGAACAAAGGTGAAATCCCTTTGCTTATCGCCCATCCGGCTTCAGCCGGCCATGGCCTGAACCTTCAGGACGGTGGGCATATCATCGTTTGGTTTGGGCTGACCTGGAGCTTGGAACTGTATCAGCAGGCCAACGCAAGACTGGACCGGCAAGGGCAGAAAAACAGTGTCATCGTCCATCACCTTCTTGTCGAAGATTCGGCGGACGAACAGGTTCTGAAAGTGCTGCAAGGAAAAGAACAAGGCCAAGACGCGTTGCTGGAAGCCGTCAAGGCAAGATTGGAGGAAATCGGGAATGGAAGCTAACTTACAAGAAATCGTCGAGCTGGTGAAGCAATCCGTCCGGGAAGAGGATCAGAAGAACAGACGGGTGGAAGCGAAAAAGGAAAAAGACAAGCGACTACGCAACACGAAGCTTCTTTTGCGAAACTATCACTCTTTCCGGCAATATGCGGAAGAGCATGAGGGGGAAGATTTCACGGAAGAGACGCCGATCCGCGAATTAATCTTGAATAGCCAAGATATCGTGGCGTCCATCCGGATGACTACGAAACGGACAATTATCATGATCCGTCACCTGGACAATGCCCTGAAAGCTTTGCAGTTTATCTGTCTCCAGGAAGAGAAAGAGGACAAGCCGACAAGTAGGCACTATGATATTCTGCATAAACGCTTCATAGAGCAGAGGGCAATTGAGGAAATCGCAAAGGAATATTTGGTGAATGAAAGAACCGTCTACAAGCTGATAGATTCAGCGTCTGAGCGCCTTTCACTATTGCTATTCGGGGTATATGGTTTAAAAGTGGAGTAGGGCAATTAGCCGGCATTATACAGGGCAATCATAAGGTGATAATCTGATAGTGTGGAATAAATGTCCTTCTTGCAGACTTTATTGGTTGGTTAGCCATTCTTTGTTCCACAGAATACATTCCCCCTCTTTTAGCCCGTGCCTTAATTGGTGCGGGCTTTTTGATGTGTGGAATTGATGCAATTAGCATAAGTGAGGTGGTGGTGGTGTGAAGTGGCAAACTGGGAAAAAATCCGCGAAGAGTGGGAAAGCAGCGAGATAACGTTTAAAGATTTAGCGGAAAAGCACGGCTTGAAGGATTCCACAATCCGAAGCCGGAAGAACCGCGAAAAGTGGTCCCGTGGAGAAGAGGGACGCAACGCAACGAAAACCGCAACGCAACGCAAGCGTGTTGCAACGAAAAAGGAGCCGGTTGTGAAGTCGGAAGATCTGACTGATAAGCAACGGCTTTTTTGTATTTATTACATTAAATATTTTAACGCGACTAAGGCGTATCAACGTGCTTATGGTTGTGCTTATTCTACAGCTATGAGCAATGGCCACAGTCTACTGAGAAAAGCTGAGATTTCTTCTGAAATTGACCGCTTGAAAGCTGAACAGGCTGGAGAGTTGAAACTTGACGTTCAGGCCGTGCTTCAGAAGTACATTGATATTGCTTTTGCTGACATTACCGATTTCGTAGAGTTTGGGCAAAAAACAGAGAAACGGAAAGTGTTGGTTGGTTTCGATGATGAGGACAACCCGATCCATGAGGACAAGGAAGTGAAATTCAACTATGTTGATTTCAAAGACTTTGACCAGGTGGATGGAACAATCCTCACTGAAGTCCGGATGGGCAAGGACGGTTTAGCAGTGAAGCTGGCCGACAAGATGAAAGCCCTGGAGTTCCTATCCAAGTTTACGGAGATCCTTCCTGAAGCTCAGAAGCGAAAGCTTGAAGAAGAGAAGCTGAAGATGGAGATCAGCCAATTACGTGGCGATACGGACGGGGACGCCCATGAACAGGGCAGCAGCTATGAAGAAGCGTTGAATGCCCAGGTGGAGGACGTGTTCGCGGATGAGGTGGAAGAATGAGAAAGCGTAAGAAGAATACCACTTTCAAATTCCGCCCGTTCAGTCTGAAGCAGAAGAAGCTTCTCATGTGGTGGACGGATAAGAGCCCGAAGAAAGACTATGACATGATTATCTGTCATGGATCCATCCGTTCCGGCAAGACCGTGGCCATGATTGATTCATTCGTTACATGGTCCCTGGCCAAACATAAGGACCAGAACTTCATCATTGCCGGGAAGTCGATGGGAGCGCTGAAGCGTAACGTGCTTGAACCTATGTTTCAGATCCTGACGGCAAAAGGCATTGACTATTACTATCATCGTTCCGGTGATCCCTATGTATCTATCGGATCGAATACGTACTACCTGTTCGGGGCGAACAATGAAGCGAGCCAAGACACGCTGCAAGGGTTGACCGCAGCTGGAGCGTACCTGGATGAAGTTGCTTTGTTCCCTCAGTCTTTCGTGGACCAGGCTATTGGCCGTTGTTCTGCTGAGACGGGAAGCAACCAGGCGAAGATATTCCTGAACTGTAACCCAGCTGGACCGCACCATTGGTTCAAACAGGAGTACATTGACAAAGCGAAAGAAAAGAAAATCTACGTTCTTCACTTCACGATGGATGACAACCTTTCCCTGTCTGATCGTGTGAAAGACAGATTCCGCCGTATGTTCTCCGGTGTGTTCTTTCAGCGGTATATCCTGGGCTTATGGGTCATGGCTGAAGGCATCGTGTATGACATGTTCAATAAAGACAAGCATGTTGTCCCAACGATTGACCGGGGCTACACCCGTTATTTTGTTTCCATCGACTATGGAACACAGAACCCGACAACGTTCGGGCTATGGGGCTTGTTTGAAGGAACCTGGTACAAGGTGAAGGAGTATCACTTTGAAGGCAGGCAAGGGAAGCAGAAAACGGACGTTGAATACAGCCAAGATTTACGGAAGTTCCTGGGCCCGCTCAGAGCAACTATCATTGTGGATCCATCCGCAGCTTCTTTCATTGCACAGCTGAAGAAGGATGGTTTTCACGTAAGGCAGGCGATCAATGACGTGTTGGACGGAATCCGCAACGTGGCCACAGCTTTGTCTGAGGGCTTAATCAAATACAACGATTGCTGCAAGGAAACCTTCAAGGAGTTTTCTTCCTACGTATGGGACGCCAAAGCAGCTGACAAAGGCGAGGACAAACCGGTCAAAGAGAATGACCACCATATGGATGGGGACCGCTATTTTGTGAATACGGTTCTGTTCAACAAAGGTGGAATTTCCGTACTGAAGTAGAGGTGATTATGAATGCTGATAGAGGACCTGTTCCGGGCGCCCTGGCATGAAAGGATGGTGAGTGTCATAACAGACATGGTTGAAAATGTGATTACGGATGAGGAAATGCTTGCACAGGAAGTCCAGGAATGGCTGAAAAGCGAGCGCCGGCAGAATATGATTACCGGTGGCCTGTATTACCTGAACAAGACGGCTATCCTGGAGAAGGAGCAGCCGCTTGACTGGAAAGCCAATCAGCAGCTGTCCCACGGCTTTGCGAAAAAGCTTGTAGACCAAAAGATAGGCTACTTGCTATCCAAAGAGCCGACATTCGGCACAGAAAATGAAGCCTACCGGGAAATCATGATAGACACGTTTGACCGTGGGCTATTGAAGAAGATTAAGAACGTTGGGAAGGAAGCTATCAACAAAGGAATCGCTTATCTGCACCCGTACTTTAACGAGCGCGGCGATTTATCTTTCACCAAGTTTCCATCCGAACAGATCCTGCCTTTTTGGGGCGATAACGAACACATGGAAGTGACGGCGTTCCTCCGCGTCTATGACCAGGATATCTACATGAACCGCAAGAAAGAGACGCAGACGAAAGTAGAATACTATCATTCCGGTGGTGTGACGTATTACGTTCTTGAAGCCGGGAAGCTGAAGCTGGACGTTCCGGCAGGCGCAGATCAAAACTATCATTTCCTGATAAACGGTGAGCCGTATGTTTGGGAACGGATCCCGCTGATTCACTTCAAGTATAACGAGGAAGAACAGCCCCTCATTGACAGTATCAAGTCGCTTGTCGATAACTACAATCTACAAGCGTCCACGAATGCCGATTTGCTGGCAGACATTCCGAAGTTCATTTACAAGATTGTGAACTATGGAGGGGCAGACCTGGCAGAGTTCATTTCCGATCTGCAGAAGTACCGGGCCGTCAAGACGGACACCGGCGGGGACGTGGACAAGCTCCAGGCAGACATTGAAACAGAAGCCGTTGAAAAGGAGCTGGCCCGTACACGCAGAGCCATCTATGAGTTTGGCCGGGGTGTCGATACGAAAGACGAGGACCTGGGCAATGCGTCCGGCAAGGCAATGGAACACCGATACGCAGACCTTGACCTGGATTGTAACGTTCTTGAAACGGAAATGCAGTCCAGCATTGAGCATATGCTTTGGTTCATCAATCATCATCTTCTCATGACGGGCCAAGGCGATTTCACTGAAGAGACGGTGAACATCATCTTCAACCGGGATATCATCATCAACGAAACCGAAGCAATTGAGAATTGCAGCAAGTCCGTTGGAATCCTGGATGACCGGACGATCCGTGAAAACCATCCATGGTACACGGAAGAAGTTGAAGAACGCCTGGAGAACCAGGAAGCGGAAATTCAGAAGGAGATTGAAAGGGAATACGAAAAAGCGTTTCCTCCTAAAGATCCGGAAGAAGTGAAGGCCGATGAGTAAGGACTACTGGAAAGACCGGGCCGCTCAACGGGAACAGGAAGCCCAGCTTATAGCAAGCAAGTTCCTGGCCCGTATGGATGAACGGCTCCGGGAAGCACAGCAGGACGTTCTCCGGCAGATTGAAGCTTTCTATCAACGCTATGCCATTGAGAACCAGGTGACGATTGCAGAAGCCCGGAAGTATCTGACGGCAAAAGAGCTGAAAGATTTCAAGAATATTGATTTGAAACGATTCCGGGAACTGTCCCTTTCGGGCAATCCGGAGTATGACAGGATCCTGAACGCGACAAGCTACCGGGTCCGCATATCACGCCTGGAAGCTTTGAACCTGACCATTGAAATGCGGATGGCTGAACTGTATGGGGGCGCCAATGGATTGCAACGCTACACCTATACCGGGCTGTCCGAAGTCTATCAGGATTCCTACTACCGATCCATGTTCGACTTGGCCAAGCAAGGCATAGTGACCGGGACTGTCACCGCATTGACGGATAAGACGTTGGAGGAAGTCCTGACGTATAACTGGAGTGGCAAAGAGTTCTCCAAACGTATATGGGGCCACCAGGAAGCAACACGCCTGGCCATCCGCAAGGAACTGGAACGCAGTTTTGCTTCCGGTCGTTCCGCACAAAAAACAATCAAGGCAATCATGGGCGTGACGGACGTTACCCGTTCCCGGGTTGAAGCGCTTGTCCGTACTGAATCAAATTTCTTTCACGGCGCAGCTGCTCAACGCAGTTACGTTGACGCAGGGATTGACCGCTATGAAATCCTGGCCACGCTTGACCGGCGAACTTCCGACATATGCAGAGCACAGGACGGTGAAGTGTATGCAGAGAAGGACTACAAGCCTGGCGTGAATGCGCCACCGTTTCACGTCCGCTGTCGCTCCACTACCATCCCTTATTTCGATGAATCGGAGTACATGGTTGGGGAGAAAAGGCAATCGGCAAACGGATTGATTGATTCCATGACTTATGAAGAATGGCATGAAAAGTATGTAAAACAGGGGGATTGACCATGAAAACGTTTTTACAAGTTTATACCAGGTTTTGGCCTGTAATCAGCTTGATACTGATTGCGGTTCTTTTTATGTTTGGCAGCTTATCTTTCTTTCAAGCTATGGTTCTTCTGATTCTCACAATAATCAGCACCCAGCTTGATAGATTGTTAGTTCAACAGGAAGCAAAGCGACAGTACAGTGAATTTCTTGTACGGGCCATGCAAAGAAGTGAAAACCAATAAGGTAGGTGGGGTTATGGTACTCACGCAGGAACAGCTTGAACAGAAACTGAGATATTGGCAGAAACGGCTCCGGCTGCAAGATTGGATCATTGAAGTACGGCTTGTCCGCGAAAGAGAACTGGACGGTGACTACGCCGCGCAAGTGAATTGGGTTTTACCTAAGAAGATGGCTTCCGTCCATATCCTGGATCAAATTGATTATCCACCTGAACTTATGGGTGAGCGTGACATGGAGAACGATTTAGTTCATGAGTTGCTACACTTGCACCTGGCACCAATTCATGAACATTTTGGAGAAGGTAACTCTTTGTATTCGATGTTTGAAGAGCAAGCCATTGAGAGCATAGCCTTTGGGTTAGTCGATGCGGAAAGGAACGGAGATCCACACGTCTCCGGAGGCTGCCCGGTTACGCAGTAATAAAAAGAGGGAGTGGACAAGATGGAAAACGTAAAGAATTACCAAGTCAAGACAAAGCCTGTCACTGCTTTGAGGACATACCACGGAATGCCTTTGCACTATATCAGAGACTACATGATTGGCTGCAAGAATATTCACATGAGCCTAAGCAACGTCCATGAAGGCTTCACTGAAACTATTAAAGGGCAGGGAAGCCCCGATTTGAACCCGGGTGACTATATTGTGAGGGACGAGGACGGATATGCTGCTTTCATGAGCCCTGAAGAATTTGAAAGCAATTACGTGGAAAGAGTGAGCCTTTCAGAGCTTCACTACGTTATTCGCACATATGGCTTTTCCGTTGAAGGTGCTGAATACATGTTACGGGATGAAAAGACACGGGCGTTTTTGCTGGCTTCATTACACGAACAAAACAAAGCTTCAAGTCGGTCCCAAACAGCCAACCATATTCACATAAATACTCAGTCCGATGTTGACGTAGATAGAGTGGTAAAAAAGATCAATGAGCAATTCGAGAAAGATTTAAAAGCAAATACTTCATTGCAGTAAACCATTCGTCTTTTTAGCATTTGCAGACGTAAAAGATTCAAAGCAAATACCTAACGTGTCGTTACACGTAAAAAACGAATTAGGAGGAAAACACATTGAACAAAGAACAATTAATCGCTCTTGGTCTGTCCGAAGAGCAAGCTGATAAAGTTGTGGCCGGTTTTGGCCAAATGATTCCGAAAAGCCGATTGGATGAGAAGATCCAGGAAGTCAAAGATTTGAGCGATCAGATCAAGGACCGGGACAAACAGCTGGAGGAACTGAAGAAAGTCGATGCCAAGGGATTGCAGGCAAAGATTGACGAGCTCCAGGCAGCCAACGAAACGGCCAAGACGGAATATGAAGCCAAACTGAAGGAAACCCAACTTTCCAGCGCTGTTAAACTTGCCCTTGCTGGCAAAGTGCATGACGCGGATCTTGTCGCTTCTCTCATTGACGGCAAGACCATTGAACTGGATAAAGACGGGAACGTTGCAAAAGGACTTGATGAGCAGATTAAAACCCTGCAAGAATCGAAGTCTTTTTTGTTTGTCCAAGATCCGGGGAATCAGCCTCCGGCTTTCAAAGGGGCCAAGCCTGCTGACGGCAATCCGGGAGGAACGCCATCGGTAAGTATCGGAGTGGATTTCGCCAAGACAGCCAATGAGAGGGAAACAGTGAACGTACCGGAAGGAAAGAACCCTTGGGGTTAAAACAAAGGAGGGCTATAAATGCCATACGTAGGAAAAGTTCAGAAATTTGAACGTGTAAACTTTTTAGCTTCTGCAAAAGTACAAGCTTTTACGACTGAAGTAAGTGATGTGGGAGTGGCCGCAGGGGCTGACGGCCGTAAAATCGTGAAAGCCGGAACAGTCTTGCCGGCAAATGATGCAACAGCAAAAGGCATTCTGTACAACGATGTAGATGTCACAGAAGGGCCGCAGCCTGGTTCTTTAATTGTTGAAGCTTACATTTTGGAGGATCGTCTGCCGGCAGCAGTCGATGCTTTAGCAAAAGCGGAATTGACAGAAATTAAATTTATGTAATCGGAGGGAACAAAACTATGCCGGATATTTTAGAACTGTTTAACCAGAAAACTGTATTGGACTATATGAAAGAAAGGCAGCCACAAGCCTACACTGTCGGAGAAATGCTTTTCCCTGAAGTGAAGCATGACACGCTCGAATTTGAATATCTTGTTGGCGCAAACGACTTGCCTGTTGCGGCAAAAGTACACGCATTTGACACAGAAGCTGAAATCGGTTCTGTTGAAGCCGCTAAGCAAGTTCTTGAAGCAGCCTATGTGAAAAAGAAATACCAGATCAAAGAGAAAGACTTAATCGCCTTGAAATTCCCGCGTACTCCGCAGGAAGAGCGCTATCTTACGCAGCGTGTGTTTAACCTGATCGACAAAGCTGTTGAAGAAGTGCGTTCCACAGCGGAAATCATGCGTATGCAAGTTTTGACTGAAGGAAAGTTGAATTTGAATTTGCATGTACCTGGAGAAGAGAAGAAGTTAACCGTTGATTATCATGTGCCGTCTGGACAGAAAGAAGCCCTGGCCGGGACAGATATCTGGGGAACTGGCACGGAAGATATTCTTGGTGATATTGAACGATGGACAGAAGCTTTGGGCGCTACTCCTACGCGCGCTCTTACGTCCAGAAAACTGGCGGGTATTATGCTCCGCAATTCAAAACTAATCGGCTATCTGTACGGAGCGGGTTCTGGCCGCGTAGCCAACTTGGCAGATCTTAATGCTTTCTTGACTCAGCAAGGATTGCCGACAATTGCGGTATATGATAACGGGCCGAACACTAAGTACCGTGAACAGAATGCAGATGGTACGTATACAACAAAGAGCTACTTCCCTGATAACAAATTCGTCATGTTTGGTGATGGACCTTTAGGAGAAACTCTTTACGGTCCTACTCCGGAGGAATCGCGCATGGTTCTTGACGGAGCCGATGTATCTGCTGTCGGGAAAGTAATTTCGATGGTGTATGAAGAAGGGAAAGATCCTGTTTCTACTTGGGTCAAGGCGGCAGCTACAACAATTCCTTCTTTCTCAGGAGCTCAGAATGTATTCCAGGCTCAACCAATTGCATAAGGAGGGCGGACGCTTTGCCAAAAGTAAAAGTGAAATCTGTTCCTGTCCGGTATGAAGGTACAACCTATCAACCGGACGAGGAATTTTCTATGAAAGCTGAACACGTCATTGATTCCCTGGTAGAAGTATCGGAGGAAGATACATTTGAACCGAAAACAGTTGAAGAAATGACTGTCTCGGAATTGAAAGAGTATGCTGCTGAGCATGATATTGATCTTGGAGAAGCCAAGAAGAAAGATGATATTTTAGCAGCTATTCTGCAAAGCGAACAGGAGCAAGAAAACGACCCTGGTTCTGATTTTGAAGAAGATCCAGAAGAGTAAGGAGGTTCGTCATGGACGTATTCACGATTGTGAAGGCCAAGCTTCCGGCGGAACAACAGATGGATGACACGCTTCTTGCGTTGTATATCGCAGAGGTTGGCCAATCCATCAAGACGTACCTGAACCGGTCTGATATCCCTCCAGCGCTTTCTTTTGTCTATGCGAATATGGTCATAGACTTTATAAACGGAGAGCAGAGGAAAGACGATCCGGAGGGGCAGGCTGCCGTTTCCTCCATCAAGGAAGGGGACGTGACTGTCCAATTCGGTTCAGTCAAAGCGGACAGCCGGGAGCTGGCCACGCAAGCGCTAATGTTCAACTACTCCGATCAGCTGAACCGACATAGAAAGTTCAGGTGGTAGGCATGAAGAACATAAGCGCAATCATGGCCAAGGCCACTGCTGCCGTTGAATTTATGTACGACAAGAAAGCCACCATCAAACGGCACTTGCCGGTAGTGAAAAAGAGCGGAGCCGATGGCATGGACTGGCTTCCAGTCTATGCAGACGTTCCTTGTCGCATATCTAACCCGGCATTAAATAACACCGATCAGGAAGAAGCCAACACCATCCAGTATGATGTGAAGCTTTTCCTCTCCAGCAGCTATGACGTAAAAGCCGGTGATGTTGTCATCGTGAACGGCGAGAAATTTGAATCAGCCAAGGAGCCTTTCAAGTACGTTTCACACCAGGAAGTCATGCTTCTCCGAAAGGGGTATGCGTGATGGGTTTTGAGTTTAGTGAAATGGTACGTCTGAAGGAAAACATGGTGAAGCTGACGAAGGCCACGGCAGGAGTTCATATGAAAGTGGCCAAACAACTTGCCCAGATGGCGATCCGGCGCGTCAAGAAAATGACACCTGTTGACCAGGGTGATTTACGGGACAACTGGAAATATCACATTCTGAAAAAAGGCGATACGTACACCATAATCATTTACAACACTATCGAATATGCGTCTTTCGTTGAGAAAGGCCATCGTATTGTCCGCAACGGCAAAACGGTTGGATGGGTTGAAGGCCGTTTCATGCTTCAGCTCACAATGGATGAAATGGAAGCTATCGCGCCCGCAGCCTGGCTGGAGAAGGTGGAGAAGGAGATGAGACGTATTCTTGGTGGATAATCTGAAAGCCCTCATCATCCAACAGCTGAAAGAAGTCTACGGAAATATAAAAGTATATGACGAACCGGTAAGGCAGGGGCTTATAACCCCTGCTTTTTTGGTGCTTATCGGAAAAGACACCCAGGAAAGAAAGCTGGGGAAAACGTCCGAATTGCAGTACATGGTGAACGTCACCTACTTTCCGGAAGATGAACGGAACGCATACACGGAATCCGATAAGGTGAGCCAAGTTTTCAAAGAGAACTTCCGCTATATCGGAAATCAGTTCCATGTGAACCGTCTGGAAGCTGAGAAGCATGACGGAACGCTTGTCATCACGTTCACCGTGAACAAGCTTGTCCGGGAAATCGAAACTGGAACGAAAATGCAGAAATTGCATTATGGAGGTGCTACGAGTGAGTAAAACAAAAACAACGCCGGGCCAAAAGTTCGGGAAGGCAGCCTTTTTGAATGCTGCCAAGAGCACGAATGAACGCCTGCTTCTGCAAGTCCTTCTGAAGGACGGCTCTTCATACACGAAAGAAGAAGCCGCTCAGCTTGTAGAGGATTGGAAGAAAAGGGAGGTTGAATCTTAATGGCAGGAGGATTTTGGGAAACGCAAAACAAGGTACGTCCAGGTGCGTATGTCAATTTTGAAACAAATGATTTAGTTACCACCGGCCTGGATTCACGCGGTACTGAAGTAGTCGCTATCCAAACGGATTGGGGCGAAACAGGGAAGTTCATCCGCGTTTCTCCGAATACACGCTTCAAGGAGCTGTTCGGGAAGTCGCTGGGCGATCTTATCCCTATCCGGGAAGCGTTCAAAGGCACGGGTGACGTGTTGGTCTACAACATTAACGGCAAGGGCGAAAAAGCCACAGCGACAAGCGGCACATTCACCGCAACAGCGGTTCATGGAGGTTCGGATGGAAACAAGATTGTGGTCACGGTTGCTCCTGGCCTTGATGGCGGCGCTACTGTTAAAACTTTTTTTGACGGTAGTCCAGTAGATTCCCAGGAAGTCATTTCAAGCGCGGATCTTGTGCCGAACGCATACGTGCTGTTCTCAGGAGAACTACCGGCAGATGAAGCGACGCTTACCCTGGCGGGCGGCACGACCGTAACAGCTACGAATGAATCCTATTCCGATCTGGCTGCTGGATTGGATTCACAACGATTCAAGACGCTGGCCATCGGTACGGATGACGAAACTGTCAAGCTGCTGTTCTCCTTGAAAGTAAAACAATGGCGAGAAAATGAAGGAAAGAACGTCACCTTCATCACGAACAATTACAAGGCAGCTGACCATGAAGGCGTTGTGTCCGTCCTGAACGGCGTGACGCTGGACGGCGGCGAAGAGCTGTCCGCGAAAGATGCAGTGTATTGGTATGGTGCGGCATACGCCAACGCGATTACTAATTCACTTACCTATGCGGAATACCCCGGAGCCATTGATTGTGAGCGCCTGAGCCATGAAGCGATTGTCAAGGCGTTGCGAGACGGTCATATCGTCTACACGTATAACGAGGGCGCGGACGGCGTGGACAAGGTTGTGGTGGAGCAGGATATCAACACGTTCCGTTCCTTCACACCGATCAAAAACCAGGACTTCCGGAAAAATAAGATCGTCCGTCAAATGGATATTGTTTCAAACAACGTACAGCATATCTTCTCCCGATTCTTTATCGGGAAAGTGGACAACAACGTGGACGGACGGAACCTGTTCAAAGGACAGATCATGACCGTCATCCTGGATCCGCTTGTACGCCGCGGGGCGATTGAACCGTATGATCCGGACGACATCCATCTGCAACAGGGCGCTGAGAAAGACGCCGTGCTTGCGACGATGGGCTTGAAGTTCGTTGACGCAATGGAAAAACTATACATGACTGTTGAATGTAAATAAATGGAGGTGGATTGAATGCCAAGAGTTATTATGGCAAGCGACACGATTTCCGCAAAGGAAGGCATGGCCTACATGACCATTGACGGTACGGTCCATGAGTTCGCGGAATTGATTAAATTCAATGCCCGCCTTGACTATATCAAGGCCGATGTGAAAGGTGTCGGCAAGCGTATGAAAGGCGTGAAAGTTGTCGGCGCAGAAGGTACGGGAGATATGGAGTTCTATTATCACCGCCCGGAAATGCGACAGCTGGCGCTTGAATACGTGAAGTCCGGTAAGCAACCGATCCTGGACGTCCAGGTGGTCAATGCGGACATGACTTCACGTGCAGGCAAGCAGACGGTCCTCATCAAGAATCTTGTTCCGGATGGCGCTTTGCTTGCGTCCTTGGACGGCGATTCAGATGACGTCCTGAAAGACGAGACGGACTTTGACTTCGAGGACTTTGATTTCTTGGATCAGTTTAATACTATCAATGATTGATAAAATAGGGGGATATTCGAATGAGTAAATTTAATGCTTTTATGAAGGGTAACGTAAAAGAAACTGAGACGGTTAAGCTGAAGCTTGACCGTTTCCCTGAGCCGATTGAGTTACGCCCATTGACTGCCGGGGAAGCCGACAAGATCAACGAACACTGCTTTGTGAACAAGCCGGGTCCGAAAGGGAAGATGGAGCGCGTCTTTGACGTCGTGAAATATAACCGCGGAATCAATACGGCTTCCATCGTCTACCCTGATCTGAACGATGCAGCTCTCCAGGAATCTTACGGAGTGCGTGGCGCAGAGAATCTTTTCTCAGAAATGTTCTACCTGGGCGAAGCAGCCCAGATTCTTGAAAAGGTGACGGAAATCAGTGGTATCGGCGGCAGTCTGAACGAAGATATTGAAGAAGCAAAAAACTCATAAGCGGCGGGTCGGATGAGCAGGATCCTGAAGCGGTCTACGCTCATTTTGCCCTCCAGCGTTTACGGATCCGGCCCAGAGAGTTTTTTGACATGGACCGGAAAGAGAAAGCTTTTGTGATTGCAAGTATTGATATCCGGATAAAGGAAGAGCAGAAAGAAGCGAAACGGGCAAAAAAGAAAAAGAAATAGGAGTTAAATTTCTCCTTTTGTGCTATATTGGTATTAAAGGAGGGGTTCTTATGATTCTGATGTTTTTGTTCGGTTTCTTCTTTCTTTGCGTCATCCTCATGATTCCGGTCGCGGCATTTAAAATGGCAAAGGCGAAGCCTGTACCTTGCCCCGTGTGTGAAACGGAAATAAAACTGATTTCAAATACAGTTAAATGCCCGAACTGCAAAACAAAGCTTTTCAAACATGTAAGCGGCGAATATAGAGCAAAAGTAAGCACTCAATAATTGGGTGCTTTTTTTATTTTGTCGAAAGGCGGTGAGACATTGGCAGGAGCACAAACAACCCTCTCACTCCAAGACAAGCTGACCGGTCCGCTGATGAAAATAATGCGGGCCATGGATAGTACGATTAAAGTCATGGAACAGATGGATTCCGCAACTCAGCAGCTGGACCAGAAGAGCCTGGCGAATGCGCGGAAGAACATTTCCAACGCTTCCGCAGACTTGGAGCGTTTGCGTAAGTCCATGGATAATGCCGGCAGAGGTGCGGAATGCGCAGCCCGTCAACAGGAGAAATTCAACAACTCTCTTGGTGACGGGCTTTCTACTATCAAGAATTATGCGGCGGGTCTGCTTGCAGCCGTCGGCGCATATAAGATTTTCAATGCAGCAAAGAACACGCTATCGGATATGCTGTCACGTGGTATCAATTTCCACGCCTTTACACAGGGCGCTGAAATAGCATTCACCACGTTCCTGGGGAGCGCAGAGAAGGCAAAGGCCTACATGGATGATATGTATGCTTTCGCCCTCAAAACTCCTTTTGCATATCCTGATTTGCTTGAATCATCCCGGAACATGATTGCGTTCGGGATAGCCGCCGAAAACACTTTCCCGATCATGCAGGCGATTGGTGACGCAGTGGCAGCTGTCGGGGGCGGCAATGCTGAAATGCAGAACATGGCGGATATCTTCGGGCAGATTCAAGCCCAGGGTCGTATCACCGCAATGGAAGTGAACCGGTTAAGTTCCTACGGTATTAACGCTTTCGAGATCCTGGGCGAAGCGGCGGGTAAGTCGGCCGATGAAATGCGGAAGGAAATCAGTAAAGGCGCCGTGGATGCCGGAACGGCCATTGAAGCATTGGTCACGGGCATTGACAAGAAATTCGGCGGCATGATGGAAGGCTTGAAAGGCACCTGGGCCGGAGCGATTGATTCCATGAACTCCGCGCGCCGGAATGCCGGAGCTGCCATGACGAAAGACTTGATGAGGGAGAACGGTCCGCTTGTTACGGCTGTTCAAACCGTCACGAATCTGTACAAGAAAATCCCTCAATACATCGGGCCTGCTGTTGCGGCTTTTGAACCTTTAATCAACATGTTCAATGAGACGTTCGGCGGCAACCGGTTTGACGGGATCTTTGCAGGGCTTGGCGCTTCCATCACCTTTATAGCGACTATGCTTTCCTGGATGGGGCAAGCAGCGCTTTGGGTAGCTGGAATCTTTGCGGACAACTGGTCCTGGATTGCGCCTATCCTCACGGTCATGGGTGCTGTCATCGGCACAATAGTAGCAATCCTGTTGGTCAAGTACGCCGTGCTTGGCTTGATTCGACTGGCTACGCTTGCCTGGGCAGCGGCTCAATGGATTGTCAACGCAGCGTATCTGACAAGCCCTATTACTTGGGTGCTGCTCATTATTGTGGCTGTCATTGCCCTTGTCATCTATGCCATGGTCAATTGGGCAGATACAACCGCCGCGGTCGTCGGGGCGATTGTCGGGTCTGTCTACTGGCTGGGCGCCGTGTTCTACAATATCCTCATGGGTATCGGGAACTTCGGAATCATGGTCGCTGAGTGGTTCGTGAACACGTGGAATCAAGCGGTGTTCATGGTTCAGATGGCTTGGATAGCTTTCAACTTAATGGTCCGTATGGTCTTTGACGCCATCGGGAACGCGGCACTCCGGACGGCTGAGTTCTTCATGAATACCTGGAACAACGGCGTGTACGGCGTGCAGCTTCTCTTCCACAAGATGGCTGAAGCGATTCTCACTATCATGAGCGGAGTAGGTTCCGGTGTGGTGGGTGTCGTGAATAACGCGTTGTCTGCCCTGTCTACCCTAATCAACGGGGCGATCAGCGGAGTGAATAAACTCATCGGGCTTATCAATAATATTCCGGGTGTGAACATCGGTGAGATTGGCAACGTGGATCTGAAGGCGAGCACGGCAGCCGTTGACAAGATCAACAACATTAAGGCGAACCTGAAGGCACCAACAAAATCTGCTCCTGTTAGTCTTGGCTCTTTCAACACGGCCGGCGACTATATGAGCAGCGTGAAGATGCCGTCTGCTCCGGAACAGGCAAGCTTTGGCCGCCTGGAGTATAAGAACCTGGGTGACGCTTTCGCGAAAGGGCAGGCAGCAGGAACCAACGCTTCCCTGAAGGCGAGCGAGAAGCTGACAGGGGCTATTGACAAAGTGACGGGATTCATTTCCGGTCCAGGTCAAGGCTCTTTGCTGAATGCCGGGGAGGTGCCAACAGGCGCTTATGATCCGACACTTGGCGGCGCTTCTCCTGGAGGTAAGACAGCACCAGGGGCAGCAGGGAAGAAGAAAGGCAACAATCCGACAGGCGGAAAGCTGGACAAGATCGGCAAGATTGAGGACAAGATCAATATTGCTGATGAAGATTTAAAGCTGCTGCTTGAAATGGCAGACAGCCGATCTATCAACCAAGTGAATATCACGCTCAGCCCGTCTGTTACGTTCAAAGACGTGACGATGAAAGAGGAAGCGGATATTGACAAGGTGATTTCCAAGATCAACAAAAACTTTGAAGATGAAATGGCTCGAAGTGTAGAAGGGGTGGTGACATGAGGGGAATCTATTTCAGCGTGAAAAACGACACGGAGGGGTTTCGCCTTCCTGTCAATCCTGAAGTCGTGAACGTGAAGAATGCAGCAGATGGGGAAACCTTTAAGATTGCAAAACTTGGATCAGTCAACGTCCCGAAAGACGTAGAGCTGAAAGAGTTCGATCTTGAAGGTTTTTTTCCTGCCCAGGAATATCACTTCCTTGAAACGGACTACAAGGAGCCATCATTCTACACGGAAAAGCTTGAAAAATGGATGAACGATAAAGAGCCGGTCCGTTACATTTACGTGGACGGCTCTTTTGTAATTAATGAGCTTGTCACGATAGAGACGTTTGATTATGACGAGCGTTTCGGAACCGCAGACGTGAACTACACCATGGCCATGAAAAAGTTTGTCCCTTTCGGGCCGAAGAAACTGAAAGTGGCCAAACCGAAACCAGCAGCTACTCCGGCCGCAGCAAAGAAGCCGGCAGCAGTTAAAAAGAAAACACCGGAGCCGCAGAATAAAAAGACCGTCCCGCAAACCTATTCATTGGTGAAGGGTGACAGTCTTTGGAAGGTCGCTCAGAAGTACACGGGCAACGGGAACAACTATCCGGAGCTGGCCAAGCTGAACAATATTCAGCCAAGCCAATACCGAAAGCTGGCCATCGGTCTGAAATTAAAGATCCCTCCGTCCTGGGCCAAGAAATGAGGTGGGATGAATGGAGATCTTAATTGATAACCGGAAAGGCGAAGTATTTGAAATACCCGTCAAGTCTTTTGAGTGGAAAACGGAACGGATCGGGAAGGCAAGTTCCTTTGAAGCTGACATGTACAATGATAAGCCTTTGGAATTTCCCATTGAAGGTGGAGCCATCATCCGGGTGACTGAAGGCAAAGACAAGATCTTCTACGGCTTTGCTTTTGAGGATGGTATAAAGAAGAGCGGTGATATGTCCGTCAAGGCTTATGACCAGCTCCGCTATCTGAAGAACCAGGACACTTACGTCATGCCATCATCCACGGCAACGGCAGCCATTAAAAGAATCGCTGGAATGCTAAATCTGAGCACCGGTGTTCTGGAAGATACAAAGTTCACCGTTCCTGGAATCGTAGAGGATGAAAAAGAAGCTTTCGATGTGGTGGCTAAGTTCCTGGATTCAACTTTGATTGCGACAAACCGGAACTTCATTCTGTTTGATAATTTCGGAAAGCTTGATTTACGCAGTATTGAAAACTTGGTTATCCCAGCTGATGATTTTTATATCGGTGACGATAGCCTACTCTATGATTACGATTTTACCAAGTCGATAGACAAGGAAACTTATAACAAAATAAAGTTTGTCCGGGACAACAAAAAGAAAGCCAAAAGGGAAACCTTCATAGCGCAAGATTCAGCGAACATCAAGAAATGGGGTCTGTTGCAACAGTTCAGAAAAGTGGACGAGAATATGACAGACGCCCAGATCAAGGAATTGGTGGAGCGCTCAATCAAAGCCTATAACAAAGAAACGAAAACCCTTGAACTGTCTTGCCTGGGCAATTGGAAAGTTCGGGCTGGCCGGATGGTCTACCTGTACATTGAAAAGATTGGCATTGAAGCGTATGTCATGGTTGATGAATGTACTCACCGCTGGAATGAGGGCGTACACACCATGGAATTGAAAGTGAAGGTGATTTGATGTATGACAACGTGAAAAGAGCGGCCGTGAAAGCTGTCCTTGCCATGAACCCGGTTAACGTACTGTATGGGACAGTGGAGAAAGCAAAGCCGCTGGAAATCCGCATACACGAAAAGCTGAAGCTTACGGAAGAGTTCCTGGACGTAGCTGAGCACCTTACCCGGCATGAGCGCATTATTTCGCTTGACTATCAGAACCCGAAGAAGTGGCCGGAGACGGCTATCGGTGACGCGGCAAAAGACACAAGCTCTTCTGAAGGCTATACAGATTACAACTTGAAATATGCCAAAATGGTTTTTGAAGATGGTCTGAAAAAAGGTGACAAAGTGGTGCTGCTGAGAGTACAAGGCGGTCACCGCTTTTTAGTTTACGATAGATACAAGAGAGGTGAGGAAGTATGGTCCTACCAGTAGGCGGTATAACCGTTACAAAAGATTTGGAAGTGGTGAGCGAAGCCCAGCTTCCTACCCGTACCTACAAGATAGATTTTGAGCGCGGCAGATGCTCAGGCTTCATAGACCGGAAAGAAGCTATGGAACAGGCCATTCGGAAAGTATTGCAGACAAAGCGGTTCGCCCATCTGATCTATTCTGATTACTACGGTTTTCAGAACATGATCGGCTACGAACGGCTTTTTGTTCGCGGTGAGCTGCCAAGGCGAATAAAGGAAGCCTTGCTGCAAGACGAGCGGATCACGTCCATTGAGAACTTCCGGCTTGAATTTGAAAAAGATGAAGCTTATGTGAGCCTGACCGCAATCACCATTTATGGTGACGTAGAAGTGTTGAGGGAGGCGATCCCGTTTGTTTGAACATATGACGTTTGATTTCATCCTCCAGGGAATGTTGGACCGGGTGCCGGATGACGTAGACAAAAGAGAAGGATCTATTATCTATGACGCCCTGGCGCCAACAGCCATGGAGCTGGCTGAAGCTTATTCCAATATGGATCTACTGCTTATCAGGACTTTCGCAGATACGGCAGACGGGGACGACTTGGAAAGGCGTGTCGGGGAGCATGGGGTGAAAAGGAAAAAGGCTTCAGCAGCCATCCGGAAAGCTATCTTCACAAATAGCCAAGGAGAGCCGTTTGATGTTACGGTTGGCCGCCGTTTCCGTTTAGACGATATCGTCTATATCGTCACAGAAAGAATTGAGCCTGGAGCTTTCCGGGTGCTTGCTGAAACGGTGGGTGAAGCGGGGAACAAAGACTTTGGTGAAATGATTCCCGTTGAACCGGTTGACGGCCTGGGTGCCGCAATCTTGCAAGACGTTCTGATTCCAGGTGAGAACGAGGAATCAGATGAATCCCTTTATGCCAAGTACCAGGAGCATATCCAGGAGAAAGCATTCGCAGGGAACCGGGCAGATTACAAGAAGAAAATCATGGAAATCCAGGGCGTAGGTGGTGTACAGCTCTTCCGTGCTCCGCAGGGCGGTGGTACGGTTGGGGCCATTATCATTGATTCTACTTACAATGAGCCTACTCAGGAGCTGATAGAGTTCGTCCAGGAGAAGATTGATCCAATCGAATATACGGGCGAAGGCTACGGCACCGCGCCTATCTGCCATGAAGTTCTAATCAGCGGAGTTGCAGCTGTCACGGTTGACTTCAACGCTCAACTAACTTTATCCGGTGTCACGCTTGGCCAAGTGGAGCCGCTTGTCGTAGCGGCGTTTACGGACTACCTGGCTGAAGTTAGGAAAGAATGGGTTACGGCTAACCGTTTTGTAAACGGCAGCCTGGCTGTTACGCCGTTGGTCGTTCGGATGACGCATATTGAATCCCGCATTCTATCCATTGAAGGTGTCCAGGATATCACTGGAACGACTTTGAACGGTTTGGCGGAGAACATCATACTGGAATCAGGAATACCGGTAGCAGGGAGCGTGACGGTCAATGAGTAGGTTATTGGATCACTTGCCCGCGCTTTATAAAGATATCCGGGAGTTCAGGGAGCTTTCCGGGACCGTCTCAAAAGAGTATGACGGCCTTGAAGCTTCATTCCAGCAAGTTGAGAACGATCAGTTTGTTATGACTTCAAGTGAGCCGGCCATTGAAAGACGGGAGAAACAGTTCAGCATTGTCCCGGACAAGACGGTTGAGACGCTGCCCTTTCGGAAAAGGCGTCTGCTAACCCGTATGCAGGACAACCCGCCGTACACGGATGAATACCTGAAGGAATTGCTGGACAGTCTGCTTGGCCAAAACATGACGCAGATTGAAAGGGATGTAGTAAAGCTTGAATTGGAAGCGCTCGTTCATGTGGAGAGTGCTTCTTTTTATTTGGAGGTACTACGGATCCTGGAAAGATTGGTGCCGCTGAACGTGACCATCACAACGGCAGTCCTGCTCATAAAAGAGTTTCTTGTCCTCCGCAGTAAAGCCTACGGCTTTGAAGTGATTCATCCAAGGACAGGGAAAATGAGAACGGCCTCCGTCCCAGGAATGGGCCGTGAAGTGGAAAAAGGCACCATGGAAAGTGCTGCTTATTCTTTCCCCGTCAACCATCCAAGAACCAACAAAATGAGAACGGCTTCCGTTCCTGGAATCGTAGCAGATGAAACGGGCTTCACTTCAATTGGTGAAGCGTATGCGTTCGCTGCCAATTACCCCGTTACGGGGAAAATGATTACAGGGAAAAGGCCAAAAGGAGTGAATGCTTTTGTCTGAAATCCAACAGGTTGCCGTATCTGAGATTCTGAACTTTTTCAGTAACTCAATCAAAGGCGCAAAGGTTGTAATTGACGGCGTGGAACGTGACTTCCCGATCTGGCAAACCAGGTTCACAGGCGACACTGTTAGGAAGTACGTGAGACTGAACAAGGCAGACCAGGGACGTATCACCAGGGCCGCGCTTGTCGATGTACAAGGCAGGGAGTGGGTAGTCAAGAACTACAGCTACGATAAAGGCCAAGACGGTTTTATCCTGGCGTTCCCGTTCCGTCAAACCATCGGGCTGATTCAGCCTGGCGAAGATGAAATTCCGGAGGTGGTAGAATGAGCGAGAAATTCAAGAACCCTTATAAACCGGGTGAATGGTATGACCAAATAGAAGATCCTACGCTGCCGGACGGCCATCCGGATAAAGTCCTGGAAGAAGGGACGGTCTGGACAGCTGAGGACGGCAACCGTATTGAACACGGAATCTATGACGCCTATGAGCGTATCATTCAAACGGAACGTGAGAATCAGCGGATCCGTGTTCAGTTAGATTTGAAAGAACGGGCCAACAGTGAGCTTGTTTTTTACGACACACTTGACGGTGAAGATCCACGAAAGATGGAACTTGACCGGGCGAAAACCGTAGTGAAAGCTGCTGTCAATGTCGGGGCAACGTCCTTGGAAGTGGTGGACGCTACAGGCTTCAAAGAGCTGTCTGAAATCACCTTGTATGATGGGACAAGCTCAGAGGATATTCTTATCACGGCCATTGCCGGGAATACCCTCACAGTGAAGCCTACTAAAAACAGTTACTTGAAAGGGGCTTTCATTGCCCGTTCAAATGCGGAGCTTGACACCGTACAGCAACGGTTGAAGCCGGGCAGATGGGGAACCTATTCCATTACTATGTATGAAGTTGTCTAACATCAAGGAGGGGCATCACAGATCACAAGAGGTTACAGAGAGAAAATTCCAGGGGAAATGACTGTTTTCACAAGATGCAAAGATTTGATTGCTTACTCTTTGCAGATCACAAATAACACAAACCGATTCCCGAAGAAGATCCGTTTCACCATCACAAACCGTTTGCAAGATATGGTTTTGAAGATGTATGAAAACCTGTTGATGGCCAATGAAATATTCCCCATTGACCAAGAGGATATTCGGGAGCGGAAAAGATATCAACGCAAGACACTTGCCATTAGTAAGCAAGTGTTATTTTTGGTTGAACTAAGTCTGGAGCAGGGACGAATAGAACCTAATTCAGCAAGCTATTGGTCCGGTTTAGTTGAGGAAATTCAAAAGCTCACTGCCAAATGGATGTAATCTGATAGCAGAAGATTTCAAGATATATAGCTTGTAGCCTTTCAACCTATTCACTTATGGGGGTACGTCCTGTACTGCATCCCCGAATGCCGGGAACTCGAACAACGCGCGTAACGTGAACACTTCTGGGGTTATCTCCAACAACAACGCGAACAATGGGAACAACGGCGTTCGTCCCGATCTGAATCATTTTATAGACTGAGTAAGCCTTTGAGCCGAAAACTATTTTTGAATTTGTAGATTCAAAGGAGGACGTATCCCGCGCCAAGGCGCAAACACATGAACACTGATGCGGAGGTTTTCAAATGGTTACTTTGGACACCGAAGCTACAAACGGTGTGGATTTATATTCAAAGATTTACGATTTCAACAATCTGTTTCAAGCTTATACCGCTTCTAAGCAAGGCAAGCGCTGGAAGAATGCCACGGCCCGGTTTGAAATAAACGCCATGGCTGAACTGAAGAAGCTCCAGCGGGCTTTGCAGAATGAAACCTACAAGCTTGGCCCGTATAACGTGTTCCGGATTTATGAGCCGAAAATACGGGATATCAAGTCAATCCAATTCAAGCACAAGGTTGTCCAGCGGTCGCTATGCAACAACGTCCTGGAGCCTGTCTTTGAAAGGTCGTTCATCTTTGACAGCTACGCTTGCAGGAAAGGCAAGGGAACTCATGCCGGTCTTGATCGGACAAGTGAGTTCTTTCGCAGACACTACCGCAAGCATGGCCTGGAAGGCTGGGTCCTGAAGTGCGATATCGAAAAGTATTTTGATTCGATAGACCACCGTATCCTGAAGCGGATGATTCGGAAGCATATCAAGGACGAACGGGTCCTGAAGCTGCTGGACGATATCATTGATTCCACGCCTGGAGGAAAAGGGCTGCCGCTTGGCAATCAGACAAGCCAATGGTTTTCAATTTTGTTCCTCAATGACTTTGACCATTTTATCAAGGAGCGCCTGGGCGTCAAAATGTATATCCGATATATGGACGATTTTGTTCTCATCCATCCAGATAAAGCTTTCCTCCAGGATTGTAAGCGGGCGATTGTTGAATATCTGAAAGGCTTGGAACTGGAGCTCAATCACAAGTCACACATTTTTCCTTTGCGGAACGGTGTCGATTTCCTGGGCTTTCACTTGTATCTGACCGATACAGGTAAGGTCATTAAGAAAGTACGCCGGGACAGCAAGGACCGCGTGAAACGAAAGCTGAAGAAGTTCCAAGAGCTTTACGAAAAAGGAGAACGTACACAGGAGCAGATAGAACAGGCTTATGGCAGCTGGGCCGCTCATGCCGCCCATGGAAATTGCTACTATCTGATCCAAAATATGAACGTTCGTTTTGAAAGAATTTTTGAAGGAGTTGGTGAAAAGAATGGCGCAACTATTAAGCAGCCTGCCCGTAGGGGCAAAGGTAAAAGATCCCGGAACGGTATATAACGGGAAGCCTGTCGTTTTCCAGGTAGCCGCAAAGAATCATCCAGGCTATCCGGTGAACGCAATTACCTTGTTAACCGAAAGAATCATTTCAATCAAAGCTTTTGACGCCAAGGAGCCGGGCAACACCGATGCCAACCGAAAGAACTACGGAAATAACAGGTATCTACATTCCAATATTCGTCAATGGCTCAACAAGGATGGAAACCCTTGGTATTCCGCTCAGCACGGCGCTGACGCCCAACCTAACACGGCAGGAGTAACATACAATCCGTACAACACTGAAAGAGGTTTCTTGGCCAACTTCTCAGCTCATTTCAAGAACCGCCTATTGACCACAACGCTTACGGTCGCACGAAACACGGTTACAGATGGCGGGGGAAGCGAGACAGTCCAGGATAAAGTTTTCCTTCTATCCAATACGGAAGTAGGATTGACCAATGAGAGCAACATTGCGGAAGGTTCACGTCTTGCCTTATTCACAACGGCTGATTCGTCCAGGCTTGCAAACCCGGCACCTGAAGCGGTAGCAAATTCAAACTACACTACCACTTCCTTGAATGCTAATTCACCTTGGCATTGGTGGCTCCGTACCCCGCATGCCGGGAACTCGTACAGCGCGCGTCTCGTGCACACTTCTGGGGTTATCTCCAGCAGCCACGCGTACAGTGGGCTCAGCGGCGTTCGTCCCGCTTTGAATCTACCATCTGATATCAGAGTATCGGATAACCCGGATTCAGACGGCGCTTACGTGATTACGTGGAACGCTGTTCCTACGGTCACACTTGAAGAAGTAGACGGCCGCACACTCTATGAAGGAGATACTATCAACCTATCTGGCCAAGCGATTGATACAGACGCCGGGGACGTTGTAAGTATCAAATACAGCATCAACAACGGAACTGAACGGACGCTTCAAGCTGGCGTTTCTGATGGCTCTTCACCGATTCCGTACAGCAAGACGCTGAAGTTCACCAGCAGCAAGATCCTTGACGGAGCTACAGCCGTAACCGATACCCTGGCTGAAGGTGTTGGCCATGTCCTGAGAGTATGGGCTGAAGATGACAAGGGTGGGAAATCAACCGTCCAGGTACGAAATTTCCACATTGTCGCAAACCGTCCGCCGGCTATCCAGGTGAACAGCTTTGAAAGGCAGACCGGTGTTATTGAATCGGAGCTTATGACGATCAGCGGAAACGTGAGCGATCCGGACGGCAATGACGTGACGCTCCGCTACAAGTTAAACGGCGGAAGCTTTGTCCAGGTGTACAGCGGTGCTTCAGGCCCGTTCAGCTTCACCTTGCCGGTTTCTTCCCTGGTGGATGGAAACAACACGCTAACCCTTCAAGCCGTGGACACGTTCAACTTCACAACGCAGAAAACGTTCGCTATCAAGCGGGAGTTCAACGGAACGGAATTGACGGAAGCCGTGGCACGTTTCGGCTTGCACCCTGCAACCGAACAAGCCCAGGGGCTCGTCACTTGGATTGAACGTGATACGGCAGCAACTTTGGCCGCAGCTGTCTCTATGACGGATCCGGCAGAAGCTGAACAGTTCGTAGCCATGGACAAGACCAACACAGTGGAGCTTCTTGACAATATCACTGAAGATGAATTTGACCATTTAGCAGCTGCCGCAAAAGGCAAGATTGTTCTGAAGCTGACCGTTTCAGACGGGAACATTGCCAAGGTGTCTGGAGCATTCCAGGCATGACGAACAGGAAAGGGTGAAAAGCATGGCTTTGGAAATTAAACGACGTCTACCGGATGGCTCTTTTGGCGATCCGGTCAAACCGTTCGGCGGAGAAACGGACAAAGAGAAGATTGCAAGGCTTGAAGCCGAAAACGCAAACCTGACTTTCTCCTTGCTTGAAAAAGATATCAGGCTTGACATGATTGAAGCAGTCCAGGCAGAAATGCTCCTGTTACTACTTAACCCGGAGGGATCCCAATGAACGATGTATACTACAATGCAGCCAAAGCGTACTACCCGCGATTCTATACGAAAGATCAAGTGAAGGTCTTTGTTGTGGCCGGGAAGATTACGGAAAAGCAGTACCAAGAAATCACAGGCGATAAGTACACAGCGCCGGAGAAATAATAGAGAAAAAAGGGCGTCCTTTCCGGGCGCCTTTCCTCATTTAGAGAAGGGAAGGGGTAATGGAGTGGCGGGAGGAGAGAGGATAGGTGACGCGATTGCAAATTGCTGGATTTAAGAGCATTGGCGCACTCATTACCAGCTTCACCATGTTCATGTTTGGGATCATTAACGAGGCAATTATTGTCCTTGTTTTTCTGATGTTTTTGGATATGGTGACGGGCATACTGAGATCGTTTTTGACAAAATCATGGAACAGCACTGTCGGTATGTCGGGGATCATTAAGAAGTTTGCTGTCTTTCTGTTAATAGGAATGGCAGGCGCCATCGAATACATGGTTATGTCGGTTGGCCAAGACAGCAAGGGCATTGTCATCATCGGTGTGACAAGCTTTTTTATCATTAATGAAGGCATTTCTATTTTAGAAAATTGTGCTCAGATTGGCTTGCCGATCCCGCCGATTTTATATAACGCTTTGGAAAAGCTCCATAAAGATCCTTACGGTAAAGAAAAGCGTCTGGAACGCCATCCGGAAATGGACAGAATCGACAAAGTGGCTTTGCTTAAAGAAAATGAGATTTTACAACAAGAATTGAAAAAGGAAAAGGAGGAATCTAAATGACTGAAGTGTTAGCCTTTGCAACCGTGCTGGCGCCTGTCATATTGGCGGTGGTGCAACTCATTAAAAAATCAGTTAACGTCAAAAATAACCTGATTTCACTCATCGCTTTTGCGGTGGGTCTTTTTGTCGGGGTAGCTGCCGCACCTTTCACAGACTTGGATATCGTCTTGCGCTTATGGGCCGGTGCGCTTGCCGGACTGGCCGCGACAGGACTTTTTGAGCTGTTCGACAACCAGGACGGAACGAGCAAAAAAGGAGCCGGCGGATCGAAACTGCCGTAAACAAAGTTTGTTTACGCTTCAGACTTTGTTTACACCTGACAGCCTGACCGTTAACAATGTAAACAAACTATTTCGGTTTGTTAACGCACTTTGTTAACGGTTCTAATCTTGTCATACCAACGCTTTGCGGTCTACCGTTAACAATGTAAACAATATATTCTATTAAAGTAGTATAGGTAAGAAAATAAGGGCGTCTATATACGCATATACACGTATATATTCTTAAAACCCTTATATCCGTATACATGATGGAAAACGCCTTTACATTGTTTACTTTGTTTACGCCCCGCACAGAAAGGAGCGTCAAAATTGAATTTCATCGAACGTTTAGCGCCGTTTGCGGTCCAGCTTGGGCAGGCAAGCGGCGTTTTGCCGTCTTTGATTATCGCCCAGGGGGTCCTGGAATCTGCAAGTGGTACGTCCGATCTTGCCGTCAAAGCGAATAACCTGTTCGGCATCAAAGAAGGTTCCGGCTGGACCGGTGCTGTCTATGCGAAGAGCACCACGGAATACCGCGCCAACGGAACACCGTACCAGGTGAAAGCGAACTTTCGAAAGTACCCGTCCTATGAGGGCGCGGTCAAGGATCTATGCTACAAATATACGCACGGCACGGGCTGGGAATCGCATAACCGGTATGCAGCCGTCCTCAATCAGACGGATTATAAAAAAGCCGCTCATGCGGTTTTCGCCGCCGGGTACGCCACGGATCCGAAGTACCCTGAAAAGCTGATTGCGATAATCGAACAGTACAATCTGGCAAAATATGATAAAGTGAAGGAGAATGCGAACATGGTAAAAGTAGCGCTGGATGCCGGTCACGGCATTAATACACCAGGTAAGCGCACTCCGGACGGTGAACGCGAATGGAGCTTCAACAGCAAGGTCATTGCCGCGGCCATCAAATACCTGAAAGATTATCCGAACGTGGAAGTATTGCGCCTGGACGATCCGACAGGAAAAACGGACGTGCCGCTTGCAACCCGGACAAATAAGGCGAACAAGTGGAAAGCCGATATCCTCATTTCCATGCACCATAATGCCAATACAGGTAAGTGGGGCAGCTGGACAGGAACGGAAACTTATACGTATACAGGCAGCTGGAAGAACGCGGAACGTCTTGCCGCCATCGTTCAGAAGAAGATGGTCGCTGTTTACGGTTTACGCGACCGCGGTTTGAAGAAAGCCAATTTCCATATGACGCGGGAATCCGCCATGCCGGCCATCCTGATTGAAGGCGGCTATATGGACAGCACCATTGACATTGTGAAGCTCCGGGATGACAAGATCCTGGACGCTGCCGGAAAAGCGATTGCTGAAAGTGTTGCGGAGTATTTCGGTTTGAAAAAGAAGCCGGGCGCAACAGCAGCCGAACCACCGGAGAAGGAGGTTGACGAGATGGCCCAGCCATTGCCGAATACGCAGAAAGCGGACATGAAAGGTCTGCTTGCTAAAGCGTACAAGGAAAAAGTATTCAGCGAAGATCACACGTCCAAAGTCGATACTATGACACGCGGACAAGCGTTAGATTTATTGATTAGTTATGTTGCCCGTACAAAATAAAAGAAGAACGGCCAATGAAAGAATGCCGTCAGATCAACGTTCTTTCATTGGCCAAATGCCACTTATGCCGCCTTATAAAATCCATGTTGCAAAAACAGTCAACCCATGTGGAGTGCGTGGCGTTGATAGAGTTGAAGTGTAGACAAGCAATAAACTCCTGTACTTTATAAAAAAGTCGCAACATCTTTTATTTCGTGTTTAAAATAAAGTCCTGTATCAAAAATCCCTGGAACCCTTGTCATTACTCGGTTCCTGGTATCCTTATTTCTACTCAACTTCTTTTTAAATCGAAAAAAACGTGAACAAAAAGCGTGAAAAAAGGGCGGAAAAACGGTCAAAACGTGATCGGAAATGTGTGAAAATGAGCGAAAGATAGCGTGATTTTATTTTAAACGGCAACGGTGGAATGCGGGTTTGCGTGGAGTAAAGATGTGGTGAGATTATTTTAAAGCAACATAGTAGAAAAGAAAAAACGGGAAAAAGTTAAACTTTTTTTCTTGTTTTTTCAAAGGTGTCAGGTTTAAGGTGGAAAGATTGGCTTTTGTGCAGTGAATTGTTAGAGGCTTTTAAAAATGATGAAGATTGGTTATAATTGGGTTGATACGATATGGTGAGTATCGTTATCGCTAACTGAACTGTGATGGTTCGGTTCGGCAAAAGTAGATCCATGTATAGAGCCACCCCGCTTTCCAGGATTCGGGTGGTTCTTTTTATTGCAAAATAAAAATCACAAAATATAATATTAATTGAAATCATAGGAGTTTTTTGTGAAAGGGGATAGGGCTTATGAATAAGAACAACCTTGAATTTGAAGAAGTTCGTTACATATACAATACTCCCAATATAGGAATATTTGAATCAACAACTATGATTGATGAACTGGAATTTGCAAGTGTTAAAGATTTAGAGAAAGAATTAGAAGAACAAGCGATATTCATCCGTTTTATTCCGAACACATTCCAGTTAGAAGAAGATAGCCCATTAAGTGACTATGTGGAGAAAGGAGGAAATGGCTTTTTTGTAGTTTGTAAAGAAGGTGTATTTGCTTTTGAAGAAGATAAATATGAATTTGTTGGGGAATTTTCAAAAGATAATCTTAAACGTGTAAGAAGGCTACATATTCCGAATCAAATTTTTGTGAAATATGATTCGGACATTCAATTAATTATGTCTGGACATTATGAAATTTTGAATACTGGGGAAAACGAGTTAGCAAACGGTGTTAAACATAAAATATTTGAAATAGAAATTGAAGTTCATAATATAGATACCTCAGAACAAAAAATCAAGGTGAAAGTACCTGATTATCCTGGTGTCTTCTCAATAAATGAGTATGACTTTTTAGCTATAGATTATACTGAGGAATATTTGAAACTACTGGGTTTATTGTAAGTGTTCATAATAGAGCCATCTAATTTATATTAAGAAAGGTGATCTTATCTGCATATAACCAGAAGAGTTTTTCTGGTTATATGCAGAACTTAATTTATATTTTTAAGCTCAAATCGCAAGTAAAATTTCGCATAAATTTTTATCGGAAGACGAAACTAATAAAATGTTAGAGGTGATTGAAATGACATCATTATACGAAGAAATTGCGAAAAGAAGCCAAGCGGAAGCGTTGGATAATGTATTTAAAGCAATTGAACTTCTTAAAGAGCATAAAGAAATTGATTATATAGCAGAAAAAACACATCTTCCTAAAGAGCGAATCATTTCGTTAAAAAAGCAAATACAACAATAAAAAAGACCAATCACACTCTTTAATCACACCTCCCGATTACTATCGCAATTATTTATTTCAAGATATAATTTGCTTAAACATTTGCGGAGGGAGATTAAAATGTTATATGAGAAAATGACGAAGAAAGAGCAAATACTACGGCTTCATAAAAAGGGGGTGAAGCAGGTGGAAATTGCACGAGAGTTAAAGACCTACACAAATTATGTATGGAAAGTCATAAATGAACAAAAAGGAAAAGAAACTACTTAATGACATACCTGTCACTCATCCTTAAAATGAGTGGCTGTTTTTTTGGCTGATTCCGAAGCAGTTAGAATTTGAACATAATTATTCCCTATCCTTACTGCGTTCACAAAATAAAATAATAGAAATGTAAGAGATCCTTATTAATATAAAGTTATCAAAATCCCTCTCTTATCTATTATATAAAGATCATCCGATCAGAAAACAGGATTTCCATTTTGGAAAACGTGAACAAGGAGAGGATAGTTTTGAAAAAGGAACAAATGAGTGATGATTTCGGGAAAATGCTGAAAAAACTGAGAGAAGAGAGAGGAATGTCTCTTGGCAAGCTTTCAGAGTTAACAGGAATCTCCCCAAGTTACCTTAATAGGTTGGAACAGTCTAAAAGGAAATCTCCAGGATTCACCAAACTTATGGCAATTGCAGAGGCATTAAAAGTTGAACCATGGACATTGGTTGGCTCCAGTTTGAGCTGGGACAAGGGTGAGACAATTAGCATTAAGGAATTGATATTCAATCATCAAATCCAGCATGATGGAAAATTGCTAACTGCAGAAGAAAAGGAATTACTACTTGATATCATTGAATTTATTTTGGATGCAGAATGGTCAAAAGAAAGCATTCTATCTGATCTCCAAGCAGTCGGGGAAATGGTCAGCGAATTAAAAGACCTATAATTCTCCGTCGGTAACAGATAATCTGTTGCCGTTTACATACAGATTAGATATAAGTTATTAAAGATATATAGATAAACTTCATATATAATATAGATTACTCTGATACCAGGTATATAGAACTTTACATAACATATATAGAACATATATAGATGTTATTCATATGGTTTTTGAGCCGAATAAATGTTAAATTAGATTGCTTGACTATAGCCAATAACCTCTTTATAATTCACAGAAAATAGCGAAAATGAGGTGGAAAAGATGGTTTTAAAAAACCGACAGAAGAACAATTTTATAAGTAAAAGGCAAAGCACTTACCGAATTTATTAATGAATCTGGTAGGTGCTTTTTTCATGCATTTATTTTTTACCAAATTTGAACTGCAAGGAATAATGGAATTTCGAAAGGGTGGAAAAGTTGAGTAAAAATGGTTCAATTAAAGAGTCTATTTTTTCAATATATTTGAAATTGCGTCCGCACATCCTTCAAGATACACTTGGATTTCGGGTAGATAATATAACTCTCGAACATCGAATTGCTTACAATAACATAGATATTCGTGGGGCTGATTCCCAACGGAGAATTCCTGTTTTTATCGAAGTTCAGCTCATGAAAGCTAATAAGAAATATCTGAACCGTATAAAAGAAATGGTTGAAAAATATAATGAATCCGTTATTGTCTGGATTGCCAGAGCATTTGATAAAAAGGTTATGAATGAACTGCGGGACTGGCTTTCATTGCACCATAAAAAATTCGTTGATGTATATGCTTTATCGCTTCATAAAGATACCACGTCTGTTTTGGAAAGACTCAACGAAATGCATAATCTGGATATCTATGAGAATCTTCATCTATTAGCCGAACTGAATCCATTGCTAACTGTTGAGTTAGAGCATAAACAAATTCATTCACAGCACTGTGGTCAAATGAACACCAATCCACCAACGATTGATTATAACCGTCCTGAAGACGTGAAAAGGGCTTTGCTAAGGAAGTTGCGGACTCGAATCCCATATTTTCTTAACTTCCATTACGATAAAAAAACAAATCAAAATGATCGCATCCTTACAATTGGTGCAGGGAAATCTGGAATAATCTATAGATGCTCGGCAAAGGATGTTCGCAATCTCGCATTTGTTGAGATGTATTTCGATATAGCAGAAAAGGATTGGTACGAATCATTTAAAGGTATTGAAAGGGAACTCGTTGCTACTATCCACAAGGACTTGTGCTTTAGGAAAAGGAGAATTGGGGTTTATTTCAAGCCAGAGGAGGATTATGAACAAACCTTCGAGAAAATTGCAGAAGTCTTTAAAAAAATGATAGATGGATTCTCCCCCTATATTCTTGGAGGAAAAGAAATTGGCATGTCTGTTTCAGTAGAGGATCAGGAAGAGTATATAATGAAAAAGTTTGTTCAAGTTCCAATCGAGTTACCAGAGCAACCATTTCCAACTGAGGACAGTTATAGAATCCAGATGGAGGAATTATCCGAACTGTTGTTAACAAAGTAACACCATTAAAGGCTTCATATCTGTTGAGATGTGAAGTCTTTTTTGTTTCTTGTAGCATTTTTGGAGAATATGACGAATGCCCAGGATAAAATTGAATTAAAGATAGAGTAAGAGTAAAATAAGAGTTAAGTGAAATTCAATTGTACGAGGTGAACTTCGTGGAAGTAAGGCTTTTTTACCGCACTCAGCGAGATTTGGCTACAGCGTTAAACAAGATAGTTGATGCATATTGGCAGGAAGAAATAAGGGAAGATGAACTTATCGAAGGCATAAAGAGTATGTACGAACATAATCAGGAAAAGCTGATAAAGAATAATGAGTTTACCAAGGTGGTTCAACAGCAAAGCGGAAAAAGACGATTAGCGGTAGTTGGAAAAATTTTAGAAAAAGAAATAGGTTAATAGTCTTGTGTGAAAGGTAGGATTGAATGACAATAGATTTAGAATACTCTTCAAGTTTGAATGGTGCGTCCTATTTATTATTTGAACTTAAACAGGTTGTTAAATTAAAGCGAATAGGTTTAACATCATCAGAAATAAGAGCTAAAGTGATTGAAGAAAACCTTTTCCAATTTGAGAATATGGGAAGAATTAATCGGACATTACCCTCCATTATGAGGAGATTGGAAGTAATAGACCCTGTATTAGCAGATCTTATGTTAGAGGGTTCAATTGAAATGAGTAAAGTGATTAATTTGTACGCCATTATGAAAACAGATTTACTGTTCTTTGAATTTATGAACGAAGTCATAAGCGAGAAATTTCGTCATAATGATTACCTCATTGAGAAAAAAGATATGAACGTATTTTTCACTGCAAAAGCTGAACAAAGTGAAAAGGTTGCAAGTTGGAGTGCCATTAATACGGAAAAATTGAAACGGGCATATATGCAAGTGCTTTATGAAAGCGGGATATTGAAGGAACGACGTGGTAACGAGTTAGATCGCCTTATCATTGATCAGCAATTAAGAGAGCATCTAATCCATATTGGTGATGCACAGTATGTCCATGCGATGGGAGAGTAGAATATGACAAACATCAATGCCAGACTGGATAAAATTATTCCTAAAATAAGAGAGGACAAGTTCATTGAAGGAAGAGGACTTGGCAATGAAATAAGCTTCTATGTTTTTGACTATGAACCTGAACATGAATTAAAAGTCAGAGATTATGTGAAGCACATAAAAAAAGAATTTTCTTATGAAGGTACGAACAGACGAATAATTGAGTTTGATCTATACAAAATGCTCATTGAAATAACAAAAGAAAAGAGAATTTTTGATCGGATATTTGAGATGGAGAAAAGGCAAGGAAAAGATGCACTGTTCAAAGCAATGACAACCTTTGCAAAGCCAGATGTTTTTCTGCAAAAAATTAAGGAGCAGATTGAAGACCATAATGTTGTCCTCTTGACAGGAGTAGGGAAAGTATACCCGTTCGTACGGTCACACAATATTTTGAATAACCTTCAAGAGGTATTGGATAAAACACCCGTCATCATGTTTTTTCCAGGTCAATATGACGGTCAATCACTTCAATTATTTAGCAAAATTAAAGACGATAACTACTATCGTGCATTCCGCTTAGTAGATTAATGGAAGAGGGGAAATTGGATGCTACTTAAAGAGATGTTTTTAAAAGATATTGAACGTGATATTCGTGGGGTTATTAAAGTTGCCCAAACAAGCGATGCGGATATTTATCAAGAATTAGACGAGTATGTTGTCACACAGGAATTACATAAACATTTTTCTAAGTTCTATGAAAACTATTTAAAAGGAGTCCAAGGTAATACGGATAAGATGGGGGTCTGGATCAGCGGATTCTTCGGTTCAGGTAAATCGCACTTCCTTAAAATCCTTGCGTACCTTTTAGAAAACAGAGCAGTGCAAGGAAAGAAGCCTGTTGCTTTCTTTGAAGAAAAAATAAAAGACGCCCTTGTGTATGCCAATATGAAGCGAACAGCAGACGTCGATACAGAAGTCATCCTATTTAACATTGATTCCAAAAGTTCATTAGATAACAAATCAAAAGAAGATGCCATTTTACGTGTGTTCATGAAGGTATTTTACGAGCATCGTGGCTACTACGGCGATATTCCTGGTGTTGCTGAGATGGAAAAGTATTTAGATAAGCAGGGAGTTTACGAAACATTTAAAACCGAATTCCATGCTCTTGCGGGTGAATCATGGGAAGAACGTCGAAACAGCTTCTATTTCGATGCAGATTATGTCATTGGAGCATTAGTAAAAGCGACAAATATGACAGAAGAATCTGCACGTAATTGGTTTGAAAGTGGAGTTAATAATTTTGAAATTAGCATTGAGAAATTCGCAAAAGATGTAAAGGGATACATTGATAGTAAAGGTCCAAATTTTCATCTGGTGTTTTTAGTTGACGAGATTGGACAGTACATTGGGGATAACCGTAACTTGATGCTGAACTTACAAACGTTAACAGAAGATTTAGGGACATATGCACAAGGGAAAGTATGGATTATGGTCACTTCTCAAGAAAGTATTGACTCAATTATTAAAGTCAAAGGGGATGACTTTTCACGTATCCAAGGTCGTTTTGACACACGATTATCCCTATCATCTATCTCGGTTGATGAAGTGATCAAAAAGCGTATTTTAGAGAAATATCCTCATGTGTTGGACAAGTTAAGAGCCGATTATCCAAATAAAAGTGCCATCTTGAAAAATTTAATTAGCTTTAAAGAAAGTACAGCAGATCTTCGTGGTTATGAAGATGATATGGAATTTGCCGAAGTGTATCCGTTCGTACCGTATCAATTTAAGCTACTACAAAACGTGTTCGAACAAGTACGAAAGCATGGTTCTTCAGGAAAGCACTTATCTGAAGGGGAACGTTCGATGTTATCTGCATTTAAGGAAGCGGGACTTCAATATAAAGATGCAGAAGAAGGTTCACTTATCCCATTTTATGCGTTTTACGATACGATCAAAGAATTTTTAAATCCTTCTATTTCAAGGGTAATCGAAGGGGCAAGCATGAATCCTGCTTTAAAAGATGATCCGTTTAACATTGATTTGTTAAAAGTGCTGTTCATGATCAAGTACATTAAAGAACTTCCAGCAAACATTGATAATATCGCTACTCTTATGGTCACACATATTGACGAAGATAAATTGGAGTTAAAAGAAAAAATCAAAGTGGCACTACGGAAGTTAATGTCACAAACATTGATCGGAAAGAACGGGGACAGCTACCTATTCTTAACTGACGATGAACAAGATATTAACCGAGAAATCAAGCAGTTGAATGTTGATGAAAATTTGGTAAAACGTGAATTAGCCCAATATATCTTTAATGATTTATACGAAGAAAAACGTTTCACTTATTCAAAACAATATTCTTTCTCTTACAATCAAGTAATGGATGAAAAGCCTTATGGCAATCAAACGTCAAACATCGGCATTCAAATCTTGTCACCACTATCAGACCATTATGCTAAGTCTGACCAAGAGCTAATGATGATGTCATCAGGCAATGGGGAAACGATATTGAAACTGGGTGGCAACGAAGCGTATGTTGAGGAAATGGAGGAAGCATTACGTATTGAAGAATATCGCAAGAAAAAGAACATCACACAATTACCTGAAAACATCCAAAATATATTAAATAACAAACAAGCTGAAGCACGTGAGAGAAGACGACGAGTGCGAGAATTGTTAGAAGAAGCAATAAAAGACGGTGCATTCTTCGTTAACGGCGACAAAATGGACATTAAAGGCTCTACTGTAAAAGAAAAAATAAATACAGCATTTAAGCATTTAGTCGATAACGTCTACACGAAATTAGGCTATGTAAAAGAGCATTTGGAAAATGAAAGAGAACTCATTTCTATTTTAGCTTCTGATGACCAACAAATTTCTTTTGACGAACAAATGATTCAAAGTCCAAATTCTCTTGCGAAAAGTGAAGTTTATGAATATATCGACTTGCAGGAGCAATTGAACAAGCAAGTCCGAGTGAAACTTATATATGATCGTTTCGTAGACAAACCTTATGGATGGAAACAGCTTGATATAGCAGGTCTCCTTGCACAATTGCTAAAAGAGCAACGTATCCGTATTCGTTATAATTCGGAGTATTTAGAGCCAGAAATTGACACAAACAAATTGTTGACGGTTTTCGGAAAAACAGCAGAAGCGGATAAAGGGATCATTACAAAACGAGTGAAAGTGGATGAAGCCCTTCTTCGTACTGCGAGAAGAATTTGCAAAGAAGTATTTAATACAACGGATTTAGCAGATGATGAAGACGGTCTGGCGAAGGATATTCGTTCGCTTATTGCCAAGCAAGTAGATGAAATCAACTCGTTCAAAGCACGTTATGAAGGACGAAGATATCCTGGCTTAAGTCTTTTAAACAAAGGGTTAGAATACTTTGGAGAATTTAACAAACAGCTTGATAACGCATCTTTCTTCTTAAAACTGAAAGAAATGGAAGATGATTTAGCGGACTGGGAAGAAGACATTGTGTATGTAAAGAGCTTCTTCGAATCGAATCAAAAGGAAATTTTTGACCGAGGTTTAGCAGGACTTGTAAAGTACGAAGAAAATAAATCCTACTTATCAGGTAACGAAGTAGAAAAAGCAATGCATCAACTTCGTAACATTGTCGAAGATCCGATTCCTTATAAGAATATTAGGGAAATCCCTGGTTTACTACATGCATTAGAGCAACAAATAGATGATGTGTTAGTAGAGAAAAAAGCGAATGCTCATGAAAAATTACAAGCTGATTATAATGAGTTAGTTTTACAAGCAACTCAGTATGGTGTTTCAAATGAAACGAAACAACGAGTGGAACAATATTATCAAGGATTAAAGGCGAGCCTTGAGCAATTTACTGATATATTCAAGGTGGATGCAACGATTTCGCAAAGTAACAGCTATAAAGAAAAGACATTAAAAGAGATACGACAAGAAATTATAGAATGGCAACGAAAAAAAGCGGAAGAACAAAAGAAAATTGCAGGCACAGTTGTAGAGCCACCAATTGAACCAGTTGTTCAGAAACAGACGGTGAAAGTAAAAGAGCTTGTGACGGTGAAAACATTGTCAACAGAAGAAGAGGTTGATTTGTACATCAATACGCTTTCTCATAAGCTAAAGCAGATAATTAAAGCAAATAAACAGATTGAGTTTATTGAATAAGGGTGAAATAGATGAATAAAAGTGCATTGAAAAAGTTTGCAACAGAAGCAAGAAAAGAATTGCTGGAACGAGTAGAGCTACAAGCAAGGAAAATCGGGATTACTGCTGAATCTATCCAAAAAGCGAATATAGAAAGTTCGGATGCCGTCTTTATTGACGGCAGACAGCTTTCGGATTTGGAAAGGAGACAACGTAACAAACTGATTGTTCGAATTAACGAAATTGGTTTTAATCGAGTTATGGAAGAAACAGCATATACATGGTTTAACCGTTTTATAGCGTTACGCTTCATGGAAGTGAATGACTACCTTCCTACAAAAGTTCGGGTTTTATCATCAGCAAATGAAGAAAGTGCAGAGCCAGATATGATGAAAGAGGCTCTGTCTCTTGATTTAGACCTGGATAAAGAATATGTGTATGACCTGAAAATGAACAACAAGACAGACGAACTGTTCAAGTACCTCATAAAAATGCACTGTAACGACTTAAACCGTTACATGCCGTTCATGTTTGAAACACTGGAAGATTATAAGGAAATTTTATTTCCAGAAGGCTTACTTGGTACAGATTCGTTTGTACGTCAAATGACAAACACCGATGTGATTGCAGAAAGTGACTGGGAAAATGTCGAGATTATTGGATGGTTATATCAGTATTACATTTCTGAGGAAAATGAGCGAGTTATAAAGGCGAAAAAACGTTATAAAGCAGAGGAATTACCATTTGCGACACAGCTATTCACGCCTGAATGGATTGTTCGTTACATGGTGCAAAATGCATTAGGTCGTTATTGGGTGGAATCTCATCCAGAACATCGGGACTTAATACAAAATTGGGAGTTCTATTTAGAAAACCCAAATCCAGATCCTGATTTTGAAGAAAAATTAGCTCTGTACATCAATAAAGAGTTGAATGTAGAAGATATAAAATGCTTTGATCCTGCAATGGGAAGCGGTCATATTTTAGTTTATATGTTTGATGTTCTCTTTGAAATCTATAGTAAATGTGGCTATATGGAGAGAGAAATTCCACGTCTTATCATCGAGAAAAATTTGTATGGATTAGACATAGATGATAGAGCTTATCAATTAGCAAGCTTTTCAATTGTCATGAAAGCATTACAATATAACAGACGCTTTTTAAGAAGTATTGAACGTGATGGATTAACAATGAATTTAGCATCCATTCAGGAAACGAATATGTTGACAGATGAAGAAGTGGCGTTTTTAGCTGGTGAATCGTCTGGTGAGCCATATGAAAAAATGAAGTCTTTTATCAATCAGTTTAAACATGCAAAAGCAATTGGTTCTCTGATTAAATTGGAAGAATACGACAAACATTTTCTACAAAATCGTTTAACAGCAATTGAAGAACTATCAGGCGATTTATTTGAATTAGAAATGAAAGAACGTATATTATCATTGTTTGAAAATCTGATAAAACAAGCCTCATTAATGGAAATAAAGTATGACGTATTTATCACAAATCCACCATATGCAGGTAGTAAATATTTAACGCCAGAAGTGTCTGCTTATTTGAACACAAACTATCCAGATGTAAAATCGGATTTGTTTTCGTCATTTATTGAGTATAGTTTCAATGCAACAAAAGAAAATGGGCAGATGGGCTTTATGACACCGTTTGTGTGGATGTTTATTTCTTCTTATGAAAAACTTAGAAAAAAAATTATTAACGATCGAACTATCAGTAGCTTAATTCAACTTGAGTATTCTGGTTTTGATGGAGCGACAGTGCCTATAGGTACCTTTACATTAAGAAATTATTTTAGCAATACTAAAGGTGAATACGTAAGACTTTCTGATTTTCGAGGTCCAGAAAATCAACCTATAAAAACATTAGAGGCTATTAAAAATCCTAATGTTTCATACCGTTATTCAATTAACCAAGAAAACTTTAATAAAATTCCTGGAACCCCTATTGCGTATTGGGTATCTGAGAGTATGCTTAATACATTTTGGAATACTCCTTTATTAGAAGAAAAAGCAACTCCTATGCAGGGTTTTTATAGTGGAGATAATGATAAATTCCTTAGATACTGGTATGAAATTAATTCAGAAAGATTTACAATTAAAAATTCTAAAGCGAGTAAGTGGTATCCGTATAATAAAGGTGGAGAATTTAGAAAATGGTATGGTAATAACTACTATGTAATTGACTGGGAAAACGATGGTCATGAAATTAGGCATTATAAAGATGAAAGAGGTAAATTGAAATCAAGACCACAGAATATTGAGCATATGTTAAAACCTGGTATTACTTGGGGGTTAATCTCTTCAGGCAAACCATCTTTTCGTTATTTTGATGAAAATTATTTATCAGGGCATAAAGGACCATTTATACCTTTTGAAAAGAATAATATGGATGAACTTTATTGGCTATTGGGGATATTAAATTCTAAATTTGTTGAAGAAACTTTAGAAATACTATCACCGACAATAGGATTTGAAGTTGGTCAAATAAAAAAAATACCATATAAAATACAATCTGAAATTAAAGAAGAACTTATAAATTTAGTGAAAGAGAATATTAATTTTTCAAGGGAAGAATGGGATAATAGTGAAATCTCATGGGACTTCAAAAAAAATGCTCTATTAAAGTTTAAATCAAAAACTATCATGGAAAGTTATTCGGATTATCAAAAATCACATACGATAACTTTAAATAATTTACAGAGAAATGAAGTATGTATAAATACACTTACTTATCAGCTATATGAAATTGGTGAAAATTCCAATTTTGATACAGAGTCAGAAGAAATAGAAATATTAACGAAATCTGGTGCAATAAAAGACTTTATTTCGTATTTTATAGGTAATTTATTTGGGAGATATTCACTCGATGAAGATGGACTTGTATACGCAGGTGGCGAGTTTGATGCTTCTCGTTATCAGACATTCCCAGCGGATGAGGATAACATCTTGCCGATATTACCAGGTGCATATTTTGAAGATGATATCGTGACAAGATTTGTTGATTTTGTGCGTGTATCGTTTAGTGAGGAGACTCTTGAGGAAAACCTTGATTTTATTGCTGATGCAATTGGGCGGAAAGCGAATGAAACAGCAAGGGAAGCATTGCGTCGTTATTTCTTAAATGATTTCTATAAGGATCATGTCCAAGTTTACAAGAAGCGACCGATTTATTGGCTATTTACTTCTGGTAAAGAAAAGGCGTTTAATTGTCTAATTTATATGCATCGTTACGATAAAACAACGCTTTCTCGTATTCGTACAGATTATTTACATGAAGTGCAAATACGGATGGATGCTGAGAAGAAAGATTTACTGACAATCATTGAAGGTGACTATACAGCAAAAGAAATTAGCAATGCCAAGAAAGAGTTAAAAGCACTCGATAAAAAAATCGACGAGTTGAAAGCTTACGATGAACTATTGCACCACATGGCAGACATGCAAATCGAAATAGATCTTGATGACGGTGTGAAAGTAAATTATGAGAAGTTTAAGGGCTTGGTGGCGAAGATTTAACTATTGGGAGTAGAGATGAATTGATAAATAATGAGACTATATATGACTTTCTCTTGGAATCGGTAAAAGGGGATTTGAATCTATTTTATGAGAAGAAGTATAAAACTATCCCTAATCGCTTATTTCGTTTTGAAAAGTTTGAAGACGTGCGTTTAGATACATTGGAACAAAATAAGATTTACATGAGTGATGCCGAAAATTTTAATGATCCTTTTGATTGTTTAGGGATTTGGTGGGATACATCTATTCTCAAAGACATTTCAGACAAACAGGGTTTAAATTATAGCCTGGATTATCTGGATGACCAAATGGATACTATGTTCAAAAATGCATTAGCACCACTAAAAATCACCTGCTTTAGCAGTGAATTATACAATCTACCACTTTGGGGAAATTACGCCCAGAGTGGTACTGGTTTAGTGGTAGAATATGATTTTAAAAAGTTGGACATTGAATCAGAATTTACAAAGCAGTTATATCCTGTTATATATCGAGAAGAACGAGAAGATATAAGTAAAGTGTTACAACTTTTATTTGAAGTTGCTGTAAAAGGACAATATCATTCATTACTAAGATTACTGTTTTACAAGAACTTAATTAAGCATATTAGTTGGTCTTATGAACGTGAATGGAGGTTATTGTTTTTAGAAAATGAAAACCTTGTAGAACTTCCTATAAAACCAACTGCCATTTACATTACGGATAGATGTAACGTAGAAAATGAAAGTCGTTTAAAAATCATTTCACAAAAGTTAAACTGTAAATTAATTAGATTAACCCCAACGAAAAATAATAGAAGCTTTATTTTTAATGAGACTTTGGTAGAGGTTTGAAATAAGTAAATTATTTGCCATAACTCGTAACAGAAAGAAGGTGACACCTTGAATATTACTCAAATCGTTTCTGCCTTACAAGATATTTATAGAGAACAATTAAAAGATGGGGAGCAACGAAAAATTGTCTTTTGGATGGATAAGGATCAAGAGTTTATTGAGGAAATTGATCAATTGACAATAGATGGAGTTAAAGTCCAAACATTATCGGAAAACAATCAATTTTATTTAAAACATTTATTAGAGGAAGAAGATCCATCTTCTCATTATTTGATATATACAACCTTAGAATTAGGTTTAGAAGATAACTGGTTAGCTGATACGGTGTACTATTCCAAGACGTTTTATGCAGATCGCATTTCGCTTATTTTAAATGAGCTTCAAATAGATTCTTCTCTACGTGGAGTTATTAAAAAATATGAGCGTTTCTTCCATAACAAGGAACGATATCGTAAGTTTCAAGCATTGGGTATTGAATCATACAGTGAAGAAATGATTGAGCTGGCGATTATGAGTGTGTTATGTAACGTGAAAGTTCCTGATTTTGAAGAAGTGTTAAAGACTGTACTAATGGATACGCTGGAAGATAGTGATAATAAGTTTTTAACTCAGATGGACAAGTTTTTCGATATAGAAGTATTTTGGAAGTATGTATTCAAACAGTATGGCTATGAACGTGACTCTAAGACATTAAAAACATTGTTTATACATATGGCTGTAACGGCATTTAGTCATTCTGTAAATGAGCAATATTTGACAAGTATAAAAGATTTTATTGCTGTGCGTAATCGAACGAACTGTCTTGTATTCATTGACCATTGGATGCACCATAAAACTGATTTTGAAGTGTTCAATGAATATGTCGAAATGGCAGAAAAGGAAATTCAGCTGTCACAAGTTTTGAAAACAGTGCCAATTGACGAGTTTAAGAAAGCCGAAACGTTCCCTTATATTGACCGAGCAATCATCATTTACATTGCCAATAATTTACTTGAGAAACTCGAAGATTACGACGAGTATACAAAATTAATTAAGCTAAGACGGGCAAAACATTTTTACGAACGATATGAAAATGTTTACGAGGCACTTTTTTACACCGTTAAAATGCAGGAATTCTATAAAGAGTTCCAACAAGGAATTCCAACAGGTCAAGCAATAGATATTTATGAAGCATATCAGAGTAAATATTATTTGATGGATACGTATTATCGTAAGTTTTATGTAGCTTATGATGAGGAAAGTAATCATGAGATACTTAAGAAATTAAAAGAAGTGGTGGAGCATCTCTATACACATTGGTTTATGGGCGAGCTAAGTGCAAACTGGTCGCAAGCAGTAAAGGCTGAAATGACGGAACAATGGTCATTACCAGGCGTGTTAAACCAACAAAAGTTTTATTCTTCCATTGTAGCTCCGCATATTCGAAAAGGTGAGCGAGTTTTTGTCATTATTTCCGATGCATTTCGATATGAAATTGGGGTAGAACTGACAGAACGATTAAACGCTGAGACGATTGGTACATGTGATATCCAAGCCATGCTTGGCGTTATCCCTTCTGTTACGAAGTTAGGTATGGCATCATTGCTCCCACATAAATCTATTGATTTTGATTCGAAGGGACAAGTGTTCGTCAATGACAAAGATTCATCTGGGCTGGACAACCGCAAAGCCATTATTGAATCGACTGTTGAAGATAGTATGGCAGTTCGTTTCCAAGATGTTGTGAATATGAACAAAGCTGGAAGACGTGAAACATTTAAAGGTAAGAAACTGATTTATATCTATCACGACTCCATTGACGCAATGGGTGATAAAGCATCAACGGAGATTTATACGTTTAATGCGGTAGAAAAAGCACTGGATGAAATATCTACGCTTATAAAAATTATCCGTGACGACCTATCAGGAACGAATATTTTAGTAACGGCTGATCATGGCTTCCTTTATCAAAGAGAAGCTTTAGAAGAAAGCGATAAAATAGAAAAAGTACAACTGGAAACAATCGAAATAAAACGCCGTTACGCTTTATCTAAAGAAAAACAGGACATTCCAGGGCAATTAACGATTGATTTGGCTTCCGTTATTAAAAATGAACAGCAACTATACGCTTATGTGCCAAATGGAATTCTTCGCAATCGTATGCAAGGTTCTGGTGTGAATTTCAACCATGGAGGGGCAAGTCTACAAGAAATAGTTGTGCCACTCCTATCCTTCAAGAATAAACGTGCTGGTCAAAAGGGAGTTCAGGCGATTTCAAAAGTCGATATTAAGTTGACAAGTACGGCACAAAAAATTACAAATAGCATCTTTAACTTAAACTTCTTCCAAACAGAAAAAGTGGAAGAAAAAACAAAACCTCGGACTGTTGTCATTTATATGGCTGACGAAGAAGGGAACGTACTCTCAAATGAAGAAACCATTATTGGTGATCGTTCATTTGATAATCCTGCCGACCGTACATTCAAGATACAGTTTGTATTAAAAAGCATTCCGTATGATCGGAATAAGACCTATTATTTAATCATCAAAGATACAGAAACAGGAGTAATTACAGAAAAAGTTCCGTTCACGATTAACTTGGGAATTGTCGGTGATTTTGATTTCTAATAGATTGGAGGGGTGAGAATGGATGAGAAGGTAGAGGAGACAATGACACTTGATCTTGATAAAAAGTTAAATAGTGTCTTTGCAGGTCGAGTTGTTCGTAAAGATTTGACAAAGCTCATTAAAGAAGGGGCAAACGTTCCTATCTATGTGTTGGAGTATCTTCTCGGTATGTACTGTGCTACTGATGATGAACAAAGTATTCTTGAAGGCGTAGAACGTGTTAAAAAAATCTTATCGGACAATTTCGTTCGCCCTGACGAAGCAGAAAAAATAAAATCACGTATTCGAGAACTTGGTCAATATTCCATTATTGATAAAGTAACTGTTGCATTGAACCCGAAAATTGATACGTATGAGGCGGAATTTTCGAATTTGGGCTTAAAAGGAGTACCAGTGCCAGCAAGTTATGTGAAAGAGTTTGATAAACTACTTGTGGGCGGTATTTGGTGCATGATCAAGCTTGATTACTTTTATGATGAAGAAGTACGGAATATTAGTCCGTTTACAGTGAATAACTTAAAGCCAATTCAAATGCCCAATATGGACATTAACGAGGTTTTTGAGGGCAGAAGGCAATTTACGAAAGAGGAATGGATAGATGTATTAATTCGTTCTATTGGAATGGAGCCAACACAATTAGAAGAGCGTGTGAAATGGCATCTATTGTTAAGACTCGTTGCTCTTGTAGAAAATAACTATAATATGTGTGAATTAGGTCCAAGAGGTACGGGGAAATCTCATGTTTATAAAGAAGTTTCACCTAATTCGATTCTTGTTTCGGGTGGTCAATCGACAGTTGCTAACCTCTTCTATAACATGTCTTCAAGAAAAGTAGGACTTGTTGGGCTTTGGGACTGTGTTGCTTTTGACGAAGTAGCAGGAATTCGCTTTAAAGATAAAGATGGAATTCAGATCATGAAAGACTACATGGCATCGGGTTCTTTTGCCAGAGGAAAGGAAGAAAAGTCCGCCTCTGCTTCTATGGTGTTCGTGGGGAACATCAACCAAAGTGTGGACACTTTAATTAAAACATCTCACTTATTTGCACCATTCCCACCAGAAATGGCAAATGATACAGCGTTCTTTGATCGTATGCATTACTATTTAGCAGGTTGGGAGATACCGAAAATGAGACCTGAATATTTTACCGATAAATATGGTTTCATTGTGGATTATATCGCTGAATTCTTTAGAGAAATGCGGAAGCGTTCTTTTGCGGATGCAATTGACCGTTATTTCAAACTTGGCAACAACTTAAATCAACGTGATACAGTAGCTGTGCGTAAAACGGTATCAGGATTAGTTAAATTAATTTACCCAAATGGTGAATATACAAGGGAAGATATTGAAGAAATTTTACAATATGCCTTGGAAGGTCGTCGTCGTGTGAAGGAACAGCTCAAGAAAATAGGGGGCATGGAGTTCTATGATGTCATGTTCTCCTATCTTGATAAAGAAACAATGGCTGAAGAATACGTTTCTGTACCCGAACAAGGTGGAGGTAAGCTAATCCCCGAAGGCATGGGGCGACATGGACACGTATACGTAGTTGGTCATGGTAATTCGGGAATGATCGGTGTATACAAGCTGGAAAACCAAGTCGTATCAGGGACAGGGAAATTCGATAAATCAGGTGTAGGCTCTCATCGAGGAGCTAAGGAAAGCCTTGATACAGCATTTCGCTTTTTTACGGCGAATAGCAAATCAATTAGCAACACGATCAGTACAAAGACAAAAGACTATTTGATGCATATAAGCGATTTGCAAGGGATTGGGTTAACAGATGAATTAGCAATAGCTGAACTCATCGGTTTATGCTCAGGAGCCTTAGAAAAGCCAGTACAAGAGTCATTAGTTGTCCTCGGAAACATGACTGTAGGAGGCACGATATCAAAAGTTGAAGAGTTTGCGAACATGTTGCAAGTATGTGTGGATGCAGGTGCAAAAAGAGTATTAATACCAGCCATTTCAATTGTTGATTTACAAGCAGTGCCTTCAGATTTATTAGTAAAAGTCCAACCTATTTTCTATTCAGATCCGATTGATGCTGTATATAAGGCGTTGGGAGTAAGTTAGAAGTTTCATTATTCAGTGAAAATGCAATAGCAAAATTTATGTAGGGTTGGGAGAAATCCCACCCTTTTTGGTTATTGTCATAACTCAATTAAAACAATGTGTTAAGCAAATCAATATCTTCGTTTTGCAATTCCTGTTCCTTTTTTGTGGTTGAATTTGGTAATTCGGTAGTTGCAAGTATACTACTGTCAGAAAAGAAACTTAATAGACTTGCAATTCTTTCCTCAAGACATTTCTCCCGTTCCATTTCTTTCTGAAGAATTCTGCAAATATAATCACTTTTATTGGGCTGTTTTAGAAGGTGTTCATAGATATGGCGGTATTCTTCACGAAATGAAATACTCAATCTAAGCCTTTCTTTGTTCATTGTATTTCGCCTCAAGAATTATTAAGAATGAGAGGATAGAGGAGAATTGGGTATCTTCCTCGGGAGTGAAAGTTGCATTAGGGAAATGTTTCAAAAACTGTTCCTTTAACAAAATGGAACCGCCACCGATAAAAATTAATTCAGTATTTGCAAAACTTATTTTTCGGCTTTTCGCATAATTAATAATTTGCTTTACATGCTGTTCAAAGGCAGTTTTAATGATTTCATTTCCTTCTTCTTGTTCAGTTCCATCTACTATAATCCGTTTATCACGAAGGATTTGTTCTGCGTCGTCACTTGTGAAAGAGATTGCATATCGTGATGAAAGTTGTTCAGCAATGGAAGACCGCAATATATTAATGCCCAGATTACTAACAAGCATCCTATCAAAGTTTGGAATGAGTCTATTACACTCTAAAACACTTGTATTTAATGAGCCGATGTCGAAAATTAATGCCCGCTTATGACGAAAATCGTTTCTTTGATAATAGATGGGTCCTAATGCTTCTGGAAGTGCAATCACTTTTTCGAGTGTAAAAGAATATGGTTTCCCATTTACCTCTATTCCAATCACCTTGCCATTCTGTTGAATAAAAGCTTCATATTCTCTTCTCTTCTGTTCGTTCTTGTAAAGGTTTATCGGTATATTTACAGCCAAATATATCTTTGCCATTGCGGTATATTCTTGCGACCGTTCTAATAGTTTCGTGATTGCTAAATAAATGGAGATAAGATGTTCATTTGTTTGCTTAGTAAGGTCATAGGAAACATACTCCTCACTCACTAAGTCACCGATAAGGAACTTTTTTCTTTCATATTCGATAACATTAGTATTTTTCATTAATATGTCATTACCAAATCCGTTTGCCTCCATCACCTTTGTTCTGAATTTTACTCTTTCAATTAGTTTATTTTCTGTGCGTATTACTCCTTTTGTATAGCTTTTGCCACTATCAACGGCAATAAAAAATTTGTTGTGCAAGATAGATTCCTCCTTAGAATATATTTTCTTTCTTATATGCGACAGGGGAGGATTTATAATAAAAAATTGTTTTATCATGTCTGACAATGTACTAACATAAATTTTTGCTATAATAAAAACATATTGTATATATGCAATAATGGGGGGTTTTTCCATGGAAAACACGTTTGGTCTTATTGTACAAAGAGAACGAAACAGGCAGGGTTTATCACTTGCGAAGCTATCGAGTTTGCTAAATAACGAAATAGATCCATCTTATATAAATCGCTTAGAAAAAGAACAGAAAAACCCGTCTTTTAAAGTAGTTTGCTTGTTAACATCAGCACTTAATCTGGATGTGAGAGAAGTTTTTCGTTCCTTTGGTTTTGATCATTTAATTACAAATTATGATGAAGATGCTGTCTTTTCAATAGATGAGTTTATTCGTTTACATAAGCTAAAGAACCCACTGGATAATCGAATTATTAACAATGAACAGCAAGAAACGTTGATTAAAATAATCCACACTGTTTTTGAACTTTCATATGTAGAAGTAGATTTAGGTCAACTTTCTCCTTTGTTAAAAGAAATACAAAAACTAAGGGAAATACATTTGTGTGAAACTACCGAATGTATTGAAGTACCATTTATGAACACTAAATTTACAGTGAATATTAAAGCAGTATTATCCCAAAACAGCTCGTTTGATAGAGAGAATGTAATTGTTGCAATTCAAGATTTGGTATCTAAAAAAGGGGCAAAGCTTTTAGACATTATGCATGGTAGCGTAACTGTCCATTTAAACGGTGAAAGCTGGGTTGTAAATATAGAGGGGAATAGAGTTACTTTCATAACGAAAATGGAAGAGATAATTAATTTATAGAGGACCTTCTCTGTTAGCGAAATTAAAAAACATTGTTTATATGGAACGAAACAAAAAATATTGTTTATAGGCATTGACAAAAAACAACGCTCCTTTTATTATCTATTTTAGATATTAGTAAAGGAGATGATTTTAACATGGAAAAGTTAAAGGCAACACATCAGCAAAATAATAGTTTAGTAGTGAATTCAAGTTACTTTGTGGAACTCAAGAAGCAGATCACAGATCAGAGTCGATGGGATAGTAACATTTTTCATGTGTTTAATCACGAAGCGGGAACAGGTAAGAGTCAATTTACTCTGGCTGAAATTGCAGAATTGGTAGTAAGGACAGATTATAAAGTTCTGTATGTTCAAAAGTTTAAACGTGGCGATGCACTAATAGATACTGTAAAAACCATCAACTCCCATGCTGTTTATTCGGTAGCAGAGTATATTGACAGTAAGGACAATAAAGAAAGAAATAGTAAAATAAAAAATGAAATTCGAAACAGAAAATTAAACGCAAAAGTGTTAGCCATTACTCACAACATGTATATGCGAGTGTGTCTCGGAAAACATCAGGAAATATTAGACGGAAGGCATATTCTTATAATAGATGAGTTTCCAGACTTTTTGGAAAGGGTTGCGATTTCATTAAAAGATCTATCCAAGTTGTGGGAAAATGCCTATCGTTTCAAAGAGAAAGAGTTCATCGAAAAACTTGTTACCGATTTAAAAAATATTGTCACTCAAGAAATAACTAACCCTCATAATGTTCGAAATTTCCCATACCTCGATTTTTCTTCGAAATACTTTGATCCTTATAAACAATCCCTCCCAACGATAATAAAAAACTACCAGCAGTTGAAAGAAACTGAAGTTCTATCGAGAATCCTACAAATTTTAAATAATGGCTGTCGCTATAGTAATAATGTCTTACACACATTTAATAGTGAAATAAAGCCTAAACTCCTTAAAAACAATATTATTCTCGATGCCAATGCTGGTTTCGATTATCGCTACGAATTATCTAACCTCTTCGTTGTTCATCCGCAAGATAAATTCTATGATTACTCCAATTCAACCTTCACTCATTATTGCGTTAAAACAAGTAAAGAAGCCTTATCTCGTAATATTAACTTCTACCAAAAAGCCCTTGAGAAACTTACCCTCTCTTTCAAAGAAAAAATCCTATTTGTGACTGACAAAGATAACGAGGATACCTTGAAAAAGGAGATTCAAAATTATCTTGTATTGATTGGGAAGACGGATAAAGAAATTCAAACAATAGTAGAAGAGATCATAACTATTGAATACTTCGGGAATATCATTGGGGTAAATGATTATCGGGATTATGAAACCGTTGTAATAATGAAAACACCCAACTTTGATTATGTAGATTATGTACTTCAACATGATTATTACAAACCATTAAAGCATCTGAATGAGGACATTCCAATCTTTAAAAATCTTACGGTTGAACAAATTCGAAAAACAATGATAGCGGGGGAAATTTATCAAGCAATGAAACGAATAAATCGAGATAACAGCAAAAATGCTCACTATATTGTTTTTACTGCAAATAATGATGCCGTTGATATAGTCCGACAACAGATGCCAGGAATTAATTATTATCAGTATGAATTAAACGTCGATTACACAGCAAGAAAAACTGAAGAAGAAACAAAAACAGAAAAAAGGCAAAAGAAAATTATGGAATTCCTTTACAACTGCAAACAAGAGGGAAAAGAAAAGGTTGCCAAGCGAGAAATAAGGGAAGTAATTGACTACCACGATGCTAAGAACTTTGCGAAGTTAATAAAATCAATAGAAGTGTTTTTAATAAGCAATCAGATGTATGCAAAGGGGCAACATGTTTATATTGAACAAGGGGAAGAAACCGAAGAGAAAATGGCAATGTAAGCTCACCTGACCGCAGAGATTTTCTGCGGTTTTTCTATACCCAAAAGTCGTAAAGCTCATTTATTCTGATTAACTGAAAGATAGAGACAATCCGATAATAGACACAATGCAGTGTAATCTTAGTAGATGAATAATCATATCAAGGGTAATGCGAAATGTATTGATATTCTGCATAATAAAAGACAGTGTTCATATTAACAGTGAATTTATTTACAATTACCATTGTGAAGATTAAACATCTCTATTTTATATGGGGTTAATGCTATCATCCTTTGGGAATGGAAAAGAACTTTTAATCATTGCCAAGCATTGTAGGATGAAATGCAATTATATCAATTTTAATCGGCAGTTATATGTGCAAATAGAAGAGTAACTTGCAGTTGCCTTTAAATAAGTTGCTGAAAAGCTTCTATTTGCATGACTTTTAATCAGTTTATTGCATTTTTGCTAAGATATCAAAGAGTAGTGCATTTGTTGAAGCTTAAATAAAGGTTTTAATGAACTATGAAAACAGATTAGAAGATTTAAGCATATCCTTGGTATAACGCACAGTTTCTATAATCTGTTTTGCATAGATTAAAAGTTCTATATTATTTACACTTACATTAGAGTGTTGCATTTTTTACTGGTTATTATTCAAAAGCTACGAGGCTTCTCTGGTAGATCCATAAACCAATAGTTGTTTATTCATTAAAAGGGGTTATTTCTTTTAATGTCAATACCTTTAAGGAGATTGTTCAAATTATCAAGGTGTTGCTGGTTCTTACATTATCATTATGGGGAATAGGCAATTAAATAGGGCTTCTCTAATAATCGCAAATCAATTGATATTGTAGCAACGAACAATGATATCAGTACATTAATATAAAAAAGTCGTAAAATAAGTGTTCTCCCTTATATATAAGATATAGAAAATACGACTTTTTAAATAAGAGAAAATCTTATTGATATCTTTCTTTTATTCAAGTAAATGAGCTTTACGACTTTTTAAAAGTATGCTCTCTGTAGGGTATACGTGTATTGTTTATATTAAATAAAGTAAATTTTATTGCATATAAGCATTGACAAGTATTTAATAGTTTTATAAAATTAAGCTATAAACTTCTCCTTATTCCACATTTACTCATTTCTTAAATTACTCCCACAACTTTAGATTAACATATTTAATTCCGACTATTTTTTACATACAGATTATAGGTTTCATAATTACCTATTATCTGTAAAATCTAATGTTAAGGAGTGACTGCACTATGCAAAATAAAATTGATTATCAGATTTTATGTCAGTAGGATAACTCACGTGGGGAGCCATTCTCTCCCAAACAAATCTCGCATATTGTGTTTCGCAAAAAATGTTATTGCTAATTAATGTCAATAGTTAAAAGGAAAGGTGAGAAAAAATGATTCTAATGAATAAGGAAGTTGAAATTGAATCAAGAGAATTAAAGGAAACATTGAATGGATTATGGCATTACTTCGAAACTGATTTTATTAATGAAGCAACTACCCAGTATGAGCAAAAAGTTTCTGCAGGATTATCAAACTTAGATGTTGCTCTAAGCGGAGGGTTTTCACCTCAGCTACATGCTTTAATTGGTAGAATGGGTGATGAACGAAATGCATTCTTGTCATTTATGGCTGAGCATCTTGCTTTAAATGGATATAAAGTTTTATATTATACGAGTCATGACACAGCAAATAGCATTTTACAAAAGATACTTGTTAGACATGATTATAAGTTACACCGAGAACAAGCTCCTTCTCTCTCCGCTATTATTAGCAAAATTTCTTCATCCTCCCGTACTCTTCAGGAATATCAAACAAGCTTGTACCCAATCTTAACTAATATTCACGTTGAAACTAACAATTGTGTTGATACTGATTTGTTGGTGGATATGATTAAATCTTTTAAAAGAACGAATTCAAAGGTTGTTATTCTTTTAGATGAGGAAGAACCGCCAATTTATCAGCGTACTATTTACCGAATAAGGGACCAAATTCATATAAGAACCATCAATAAAATAGCAAATGAATATGAAGTACCCATCTTGATGAATGTAACATTGGCTAAAGGTGACTTTGAAAGAATTACCGCAGGATTCAGAACCACTATAGAAATTGAAACAAATGTTGATAACATCATACTCTTTAGTAATCACTTGTCTCCCAATAATAATGAAACACTCCACTCAACACTTAACCCGTATGTTATTAAACTGATAATTCGAAGTAACACATCCCCTTATAAAACTCAAATTACCCATCTCACCTATCATCCAACTCACTTCTATTTTCAAGATGCCTAACTTAAAAAGTTATTAAGGAGGAAGAATTATGGCAGAAAAGAAACCGTTTATTGGTGATTTTAGAGAATTAGAGGTGTACAAAAAAGCACTTATCTTTAGTAATAAAATTTATAGAATCATTGAAGGTTTTCCATCTTATGAGCGAAATAATTTGATCGACCAGTTACGTAGAGCCAGTTCCAGTTGCTACGCAAACATCGCAGAAGGAAATGCGAATTATTATTATGGTAAAGAATATGACAGGTTGAACACAGCATTAGGTAGTATTGCAGAGTGTCGGGCTTTCCTGGACATGTCCGTTATGCAGAAATATATCACTAAAGAAACTTATGAATGCTTGGATAAAGAAGCTGAGGAAATCGTAAAAATGCTGGTTGGCTTGATGAATCGTATTGAAAGAATTGAAGGAGAAGCATCATAATGTGGGTTCCAGATTTTCGAAAAAATGCATTGTATCAGCGTTCCCTTGATTTATTTCATGAAGTATATCGCACTACAGAGGAAAATGGAGAAAGTATTGGGGAAATCGAAACAATGCTAATACGCAAACAAGTATTGCGTATTACGAAAAAAATAACGCATTCGCTTGTTCAGCAAAATATCAAAATAAAGTTTAAAAATTTGAATGAAGCAAAAATGGAGCTTGAATTACTTTTAAAGCAGGTGTACAAGTTTTGCGATAAAAAGAGGATAGAAGAATTTAACGGATTCAATATTGATTTCTATGCAGATCAAGTAATGAAACTATTGAATTTCCACTTTGGAGAGTATAAGAATAAAGAAAATTAGAATTAAGGAGTGACCAAAAATGAAAGAAGTTACAGCGTTAAAACTAACTTATGTTAATTACGTTAATTGTGATTATTATTCTAAGCAATTTGATTGTATCAGAGATGACTATGAGAAAAAGGATTGGTTTTGGACAGATTGGCATTATATTGTTGATATTTTTGAGAATAGCGTTATGGAGGATTTACCGAGTGTACAAGAAGCAATAGAAGAAGGTGCTATCATAAAAAAGATGTATTTTGTGGAAGATAGGAACTATTCTGGTCGAATGAACGATTTTAAGAACCAGTATGGATTAGAAGGCGATTGGGATGGAGTAGATGGAGCAGAGGATTATGGTGTAATATTTACAAGTTATAATGATGCAATGAATTATCAAATCTTTATTAACCTACTAACAAACAATTACCAAAAGGACTTTGAACCAGGTGAAGATGTGATAGAAAAAGAACTTGCTTTGTATTTTATTAACCGTATCTCTTATGAGGAAGTAGCAAGAAAACTCTTAAATTATCAGAAATATGGAATTCAAGGAGCTGGCTGTTATCTTGATTTATTCACTGGATTAATATATGGAGGCAAAGATAATGGTAGGCTTCCTTGGGGGCATATTCCGTTGGCTTATTTAAGCAAAGATTATAATCGAATTGAAAAAAGGGTAGAGAGTGAACTTTCGAATTGTAGGAGAAGTATAGCTATGTATGATGCGTTAAAGTTGGCATGTATAATGGAATTTGAAAACTTTAAAGAGGTGTTGGATGAATTTTATGAGGAATATTATGAGTCGCTTCCTTGAAATAACATTTTAGTATAATAAATAGCAAAAAGATAATGTGCTTCAGCTTGCGATTGCAAGAAAAGCACATTACATAGTCACAGCACATTCGCATTAATAATTTTTTGAAGTATTGCCCGAAACGATGACGATGTAAAGTCATACTGCTGTAGCTTGTCTTCATAAAGAATGATACGGACTACATCATGCTTTATATCCCCGACAGTTGGATTGATATGTGAATAACTATTCTTATTCAATAGCTCCTTTTTTAAAGGAAGTTGAGTGAAATTTCTCAGCTCTTCTTCAGTAAATAAATTAACAGGATAATCTAAGTCAATTCTTAGGCGATCCTCTCCAATGAAAATTTTCCCCCATTTATTTGAACGTGCTTTCCAAGTGAGTCCAGTTGTACTAACTACATTATAAATCTGTTTTTCTTCATTGCTAACAACGACTTGGCAATTACGATAGGATTCAATAACACTGATGATTTCCTTATGTTTTTCTTGAATTAAGTTCATAGTAGCCACCCTTTTTGGAGAATTAATAAATCCTTTATTGCGACAAATAGTAAAAAGTAAAAAAGGTTAGGAAGTGAACCGTATAAACTTTGTTAAAACAAGTAGTTTAATTGAGTTAGGAAGTGAACGTAGATAGTTATGATTTATTTACCATATGTCCAACCAAATAAAATCAAAAATTAGTATATATTACTTTTCTTATAATCAAAATATAGCTCAACTGCTCGGTACAGAGATAATGTTCCTTCGTAAATGGAGATGTATCCTTTTGTGCCTTTTATATCAATCGTATGCCTTGGTTCGATTTGTAACTCAGCATCTTTTTTACTGTAAGAAAGTCGGTCAAGCAGAGATTTCCCCTGATCCTTTTTAAAGTGACTATCCAAATCCCCTTCGTATTTTGCAACTCTTTTACATCTGGAAATTGCATCACCTATCACTCTTGGATTAGTGTATTTCTTTGATAGATACAGCTTGAATTTCTCATCATTCAAAATTATCAACCTCCGATTATTTATCTAATTTAATTCTACACTAATTATTTGTAGAAAGTTTTAGCAATTGATTGTCATCAGACGTCAACAATCCACATTGATCAAACGTTACTTCTTAAAAGAGATCTTCGATAAATTGAGCCTAAAAAAGTTATGTATACAGTTTTTTGATTCCTATTTTATTAAAAGTGTTGGCGAGTCAACATTCATTCTATTGGAAAACAGACAACTCTCTTCATAACTAAGAATTATGTTGCGAGGTTATTTTTAAAGATTTTGTGAGCCATTGTTTTTTGTGAGTTTAAACATTGATACACCCAAATAAATAAAAAGTGCAATTAGTTCACTGAAAAATAAGAAGAGCAAAAACCATTTGGTCGTAACGTCATCATAAGTATTTTTAGGGTATGGTAATAGTACACTTGGATACGCAATCCCGACAATACAGGCATATATTAGAACCCATAAACCTCCCCATAATCCACTTGGTTTCCCATAATCGCCGAGTATTTTCTCTTGTTCATTTTTCCTTATTATTAGAGTTTGCACTTCATTTCGAAGCGTATTTCTTTCATTGATTCTATCCCTAAGCATTTGTTGGGAGAATACACTGGTGCCTTTTAACAAGTTGCGATGATCTACAGCAGTAAGCTTAAAATTTGTTCCAAATATGGTTGAAGGCTCATCAGGCATTAAATTATAAATTGTTTTATAGACTAATTCATGCAAATCCTTTTTTCCTTCAATTATTATGTTGTTATCCTTCATGAGTTCATTCAAATTGTTGGGAAGTACATAATTTTCATCAGTTTTCTCAATTAATTTAAAAATTTCATCCCTAATAGAGAATAATTCTTCAATGTAAGGTTCTAAAATTTCAAGAGTTAAATCGCTTGAATCATCTTCATCAAGAATTTGTTGAATACTTTTTTCCTCTATTATAATTTCTTCGCAATAGTCATTTATAAAATCTTTAATATCTTCTTCAAGAAAGTCCTTTTCAATTTGCTCTAACATTTTTTGTTTGGTAATTAAATCGTTATTTATTTCTTTTAATCTTCTTTCTATTGCACTTCTTTCCCCTGATAATGTGATAACTCTACTCACTAAAAATCCACCTATAATTGCGACAAGGGCAGATGTTGCTGTAATAATGGTGGAGATAAGACCGTTTAAATCCATTACCTTCGCTCCTTTAAAGAATCATTCTTAAAATTATTGTACATTAATGTAAGATGTAAACGAAATTGAATGTTATTTCTTGTAAATAACGGAATTGTTACTATAATAGAGTTATAGTAAATAAATTACGAATGACAGGCGTTATTGCTTGGGTATTTTTCTATCTTTTAAAAAAAGATGGGATTTTGCCCAAAAGCGATAACGTCTTTTTTTTGCCAAAAAAGAATGGAGGAAATTAAATGTTATCGGAATTTACTCAAGAGTTACAAAAGGATGGAAAGAGTCATTTAACTATCCAAGCTTATTCAAAAGATATCGGTCAGTTTTTAGAATGGCTAAATGAAACGATTGGTTTTGAAACAGAAACGATTACAGAAACGGATCTTCGTGAGTACCGTCAATATTTGAACCTAATAAAGAAATTAAAAGTGACCAGTATTAATAGGAAGTTAAAAAGTATTGTCCAATTTCAACGTTTTCTCCATAAAAAGGGAATTTGCAAGACTGAAGTTGAATTGCGAAAGGTTCTTTTGAAAAACAACATTGAACTGGATTACGAAGTGAAAATCGTTGAGAAGCAAGACCTTTATCGGCTAAAGCGAACAATTGAAGCGGAAGGAAATAAAAGAGATATTTTAATCTATTATCTACTTTTTGCAACAGGGGTTAGGTGCAACGAGTTGGTTTCAATTGAAATTGATGATATCCATCTAACAGAACGAAATGGAAAAAATAATTATAGCTTTGTAGTTGTTCGTAATGGAAAAGGAAATAAGGTAAGAAAAGTAAATTTGAATGCCCAGGTTGTCATGGCAATCAGAGAATATCTAAAAGTTCGCCCCGATGTAGCATCAAATAATCTACTCCAAGGACAAAGAGGATCATTGACGAGACTTGCTATAAACAAAGTTTTAGAAAAATACAGTAAGATGGCACAGCTTGAATACATTGTTTCGCCCCATATGGCGAGACACACATTTTGCTCAAGTCTCATTAAGGAAGGTAAGGTTGATCCAAAAACAGTTGCAATATTAAGTGGTCATAGTTCTGTTGATACGCTCTATCGGTTCTATGTAAATTCCAGTGCTGAAGATAAGCAGAATGCAGTGGATAATCTACAAGTTTAACGAAAGGAGTCTGATCTAAGCATTATGGAGGTTTCTTCATATTACAAGTCGAGTGTGAAAATCTTAAAATACTTAAAAGAAGGTAGGGGGCAAGGAATTGGGGCAGATTATCTTCCTTGGACAATGACTCATGATTATTCATCTTTGGGTAGAACTACACGTTTAAAAGGGATAAAAATTCCTCGTATATTTCATTTGCAATCGGATATACAGTACAGGGCATTTTTACTCTTTGAGTATCAAACGAGTGTGATTGATATTCGGGAAACTTACCCGTTGCTTGATGTAATGGAAACGATTGATCAAGACAATTTGAGATTTGATAAATATCGAGATAAAGAAACAAATGAACCCTACGTGATTACGACTAATTTTTTGCTGACGACCAAAGATGAAACTGGCAACGAGAAATTTATCGCTCGAACAGTGAAAAACACGTCAGAGCTAAAGAGGAAAATCAGTTGGGAAAAGCTTGAAATAGAAAGGCGATATTGGAGAGAAAAAGGGATTGAGTGGAAAGTAATCACAGAAAAGCAACTGCCTCGACAACTTGCAAAAAATCTTGAATGGATCAGAGAAACCTTACTGGAAGGTAACGAAGAAGAATTTGATAAAGATTTATTATCTACTCATTTATTAAGCGAACTGTTTAATAATGATCATTTGCCAGTTAGAAACGTTTTAAGACAATTTGATAAAACAGAGGGGTTACCAAAGGGAACTGGTTTATTCCTATTCCGATATTTAATAGCGAAAAAAGATATTCGAATAAATTTGAATCAATTAATAGACCTTTCGGAAACGGTTAAGAACCTAACTCTAATGGAAATGGAGGAGCATGTATGGAGTTAGTGGAGAATATGTTGCTACGAAACAAGGATGGAGAAATCATCCGAATTGTATTTGTAAACCGATTTTCTTCTATTATATATGTAATTGCTATGGATGAGGGGAGTAGATGGCCATATACGATTAATAAAGAAGATATATTTGTCGCTATGGCTGATGGAGAAGTTACTTTGTTAAAAGAAGACCCGTATTTTAGACATGTTTATGAAGAGGATTTGAGCGGTGCTGAAAAGCAACGAAGAGATCGTGCATATGAAATCATTACCTATGTACTTCAACAAGTTGAACACGAAGAACAAATCTATCTTCGTAAATATCGGCAGAAGGTGATTAATCATTCGGTTTCCGTTTTTCAAGTGAGTAAAAATACTATAAAGGATTATTTAATTAAGTATTGGAAAGGAGGAAAGGTTCGTAATGCTTTGCTTCCCAATTTTTATAATTGTGGAGCAAAAGGTCGAGATAAAAAAGTTAGTGAAGTGAAAAGGGGAAGACCTCGAAAGTATGGTATCAAAAAAGGGGTCAATGTAGATGAAAAAATGAAGAAAATTTTCATGATCAGTCTCAATCGCTATTTTTACAACGAAAAGCAAAATACATTAAAAACAGCATATGAGCTGATGATAAAAGACTTTTTCACGATTGAAAAGGAAGAACAAAACGGTGTGATTATTCCAATTTTGAAAGCAGATATCCCGACCTATCATCAATTTTATTATTGGTACAGAGCTTTTAACCAACTTAAACATGAAGTTTCAAAGCGACATGGCTCAAGGGTGTACCATCAGAAACACAGAGCGATTATTGGAAATTCATCTCAAGATGCAGGGTTAGGGCCAGCTACATTATGGCAGACAGATTCAACACCCCTTAATGTGACTTGCGTATCCAGTGTAAACAGGAACATCCTTGTGGGGAAACCATTGTTACACCTTGTAGTAGATGTCTATTCACGATTAATAGTCGGATTCAATCTATCGTTTGAATCATTAAATGCTTATAGTGGGGAAATGGTTGCTTTGCAAAACAGCATGACATCAAAAAAACAGTTTTGTGCAAGATATGGAATTGAGATAGATGATGATGAATGGGATGTAGCTTGTATTCCTAATAGAATCTTTACGGATCGAGGAGAATTAAATGGTAGTCAAATCGAAAGTGCAATTGAAGGATTGGGAATTTCAATACAAAATAGCCCAAGCTACCGCCCTGAACTAAAAGGAGTTGTTGAACAAGCTTTGAATCAAATCCAAATGCAACTGGCTCCGCACGTAGATGGTGCTTCAATAAGTGGAAAAAGAGTTCGTGAACGTGGAGAAAGTGACTTAAGGCTAAAAGCAAATCTAACAATTGACGAATTGACGGCAATCATTATTAAGTTAATCCTTTTCCATAATAATCATCACGTTCTACAAGATTATGAATTGACCGAAGAAATGTTGGAAGCAGGAGTTGAAAAAATTCCAAGAGAAATATGGAGATTTGGATTAAGACATCAGAAAGGTCAGTTGAGGAAGTTACCCGAAGAAGTTATCAAGATAAATTTATTGCAGTCTGATACGGCAACCATTACGCCTCAAGGACTAAGATACAAGAAGCTACTATATGCATCTGAATATAGTTTACAAAATAACTGGTTTGAATCAGCCAGAAATAATGGAAGCAAACGTGTGAAAATTAAGTTTGATGCCAGAGATCTAACTGAGATTTACATGATAAATGAAGAAGGAAATCTCCATACCTTAAAGCTTCTTGACCACTTATCAAAATACTACGGGAAGAGTATTGATGAGATTGAAAAAATCATTGAATTTGAAAAAGAATTGGATGAGAAAAGCAAAGAGAGGGAGCTTCAAAAGAAAGTAAAACTGTTTACTGACATAGAAGAGATCGTAGCAGAAGGTAAAAGAAAAACGGAGGCAGAGCATGACAGCAGTATAAGTAAAACAAAAAAGTTGAAAGGGATAAAAGAAAATCAACGCATGGAAAGAGAGTTACAGCGTGAGCGATTGAAAAAGGAAAAAGAGGAATATAGTACGCCATCTGAGGAGATCTTGGTTGAAAATAACGATGGGGATGGATTGTCATTGTTTAGAAGTTTAAGAGATAGGAATGAGGTGTGATACGAATTGGTGCAGGAAATTTTTCTTCCAAACGGGATGGAAGCAATACAGGCAAGTTATACTGAATATCCACTTGATGAGTTTAATCAAAATCCTTTTATACAAGCTTTGCCACCATTAGCGGATAAGTCAACAATTATAAAAAAGCTTGCAATGAATCCATCATTTGATGAGCAAGAAAGACAAATGGAATCCGTTTATCGCTTACAAATGATCAGCAGGCTATACCAGTTTTTTCAGCCACTCCCCATCCACTTGGAGATTTGGGACATGATAAACAATCTTTTAATACAAGGTTATTTAGCGAGAAATCCATTTGATCCAGCTTATAAACGCTATTTACATGAGACTGGAAAGCAAATCATCAACCGTACATTTGATATTAATAGTAGACAAAACTTCCGTACGACAGCGGGATGTGGAACTTTGATTGGACTATCGGGCATGGGGAAGACGACATCGGTTGGTCGGGTGTTAAGCAATATTCCACAGGTTGTTATTCATAACGAGTATAGGGGCCAGCATTTTAATCAAATTCAGCTTGTTTGGTTAAAGTTAGATGCACCTTCAACATCATCTTTAAAAGCCTTGTGCCTGCAGTTTTTTATGAGGGTTGACGAGTTGCTTGGCACGAACAACTATAAAAAATATGTATCACGAAATGCGTCAGTCGATATGATGTTGCCTCTAATTGGACAACTTGCTCAGAATATTGGGCTTGGATTACTAATTATTGATGAGACTCAAAATATTAAAGGACGTGGTGCAGACCAAATCATGAATTTTTTTGTGAGTCTTATTAACTCAGGAGTAAATCTTGCTATTATTGGAACGCCTGGAGCTTATGGTCTGTTTGGAGACGAATTAAGAATTGCAAGAAGGCTAACGGGTAATTCGGAAATAATTTTCAACAACATGGATTACAATGATGAGTTTAAGTTCTTGCTGGAGTCTATGTGGCGGTATCAATGGACAAAGAAGTTCACTCCGCTTACAGAGGAGTTTGCAAAAGTTATCTATGATGAAACCCAAGGGATTTCCGATTTGATTGTAAAGATATTTGTTTATTCTCAGCGGAAAGCAATATCGACAGGTAAAGAAGAATTGACTGTTGAACTTATACGAAATGTTGCCAACGAAAAGTTCAAATTGATGAGGGAGATGCTGAATGCAATACGTACAGGCAACCCTTATAAGATAGCAAAATATGAAGATATAAGAAGGATTGAGAGTGCAACAATTCAGTCGGCTAATGAACACCCCCGTAAGCCGTTAAAAGCCAAGAATAACGAGAAGTCCCGAAAAAATGAAGCAAAAGACGTACCGACAATGCCTCAAGTAAAAAAAGCGAAGCGGAATACAGCATACGCAGAGGGTGACCTTAGACTTCTATTGAAGAATGGAGTTAAGCAAGAGAAAACTCCCTATGAAGTTCTCTCAGAGCATGGCTTCATTGATGACATGGTGCAGTGGAATGTTGGTGTGAATTCATGATCAACTTTCTGCCCGTAATGTATGATGATGAACTGTTGTATAGTGTTATTGCTCGTTATAAGCAAATGTGTGGTATGGTAAGCAACCAAGCAATGGTAAAAGATATATTTGGTAAGTTGATCATTATGAAATCAACATTATTCCCTAAACATCTTGATGCTTTTGTGCAAAATCTGCCTCCAACTTCAAAGCTAACGACAAAGGAAATTATTATGAAACATACGATGTTTCCTTTTTACACTTCATTTTTATCTGAAGAAAAAGCTCAGTCTATATATGAAATAATGGCTGAAGGTAAAGGAAGGGCAGTTGAAAGTCTAATTGGGTTTGGGGGAAGCAAGGTGAAAATCCCAATTTATCTACGATATTGTCCAATCTGTTTTGAAAACGATATAAAAAAGTATGGTGAGAGCTATTTCCGCAGATCCCACCAAATTGTTGGTGTTTTATATTGTTCAAAGCATGAAGTTTTGTTAAAAGATAGCACTGTACTTAGTACGGAAAGCGGATTTGACTTTAAATGTGCGGATGCGGAAGTGTGTGATATAGCGGTTTTGACAGATCCATTCCCGACAAGAATAAAAGAGTTGAATCTTCAATACACCCATAATGCCGAACGCTTATTGAAGGATGACTATCCCCGCAAACAACTTGATTTTATTATTAGCTTCTATATTGATAAGTTGCGGAGTAAGGGCTTAGCCTCTGACAACGGAAATTTGTACATGAATGATGTGCAAGAAGAGTTCTTATCTTACTTCCCAGATGCTTATTTAGAAATCATGCAGAGTGCTATTGATCCAGAGAATCCCACTAATTGGTTAAGGTTTTTCGTAAGAAGCAACAATAAGAATCGAAGCCCATTAAGGCATTTGCTGTTTCTTCAGTTTCTTGATGTAGATATTAACGAACTTTTTCAGACAACTACTGTGGTTGGTAAACAGAAGATTGTTGAAGAGTTCACCCCCCTGTTTGATATTAATGAAAGAAGAAATATGTGGCTGAAAATAATTGAAGAACACAAAGGGGCAACCAGAAGCGAATTAAAAGAAATAGGAAAAGGTCTGCATACGTGGATTTTTAGATACGATCGTGAATGGTATGAGAAAGTAACTCCAAGAGTGAAAACGAGAAAACCAAGAACCGATCCTGTTGATTGGGAGCAAAAAGATGAAGAGTGCTTAATGCTTGCTAAAGAGGCAGTAAAGGCTATTTTGAATAAAAGTGGAAAGCCCGTCAGAGTAACTCCTTGGAGGATCAAATTGACGATTGGTGCAAGGAGATGGTTTGAAAATGAGAAATTGGTTCGAACCCAACAATTTTTGCGGGAATCCAAAGAGGATATAAGTAATTATCGTGTTCGGAAAATCAGGTGGGCAATTGATGAGTTGAGCAAGCAGGATGGGAGCATTACTGCTTATAAGGTGCAACTATATGCAGGGTTTGGCGGTGGAGGTAGGGAGATTCGGGGATTGATAGAAGAGATTCTTGCAGAATAAAAGAAGGTGCTAAATTATCAATTTTAAAAACATGATAATTTGGCACCTTTTTTGATGCTAACTTCCTGTCATAAAAGAAATGCCAGGTTTGAATAGTTTTCGCAACTTGCTTTTGATCACCAAATTACATTTTATCATTTCCATCTAACCAACATATAGATTCCGTCAATAGTCCCGTCAATGGAATTAATTATGATAACATATTCTTATAGGGTTGATTATACGGAAAATTTCGAAGGGGAGGAAAGTAAATGTACATTTCAAGTTTAAAGATTAATAACTTTAGATGTTTCAAGGAAATAAAAGTTGACTTCAATGAAGGTATAAACGTTATAATTGGGGCCAATAATGCGGGGAAAACGACACTTACGAAGGCTTTAGAGCTAATCTTTAACCGATCTAACTCTAAAAAGATTTCAATAGATGATTTTCATAAGAAAGTAGACTTATCAATTCCACCAGAGATTTCAATTGAGGCAACTTTAAAATCATCCTCAAAGGATACTACAGAAGATAAAGCTATAGTAGCAAGCTGGCTGACTAAATTAGAAACACCTTGGGAAGCAACACTTACTTATAAACATTTTCTGCCTGAACAGGAACACAAGGCGTATGTAGAAAAGTATGAAAGTCTATCGGAAGAAAAGGAAAGATGGGCATTATTAGAATCAACTCTGAAAAAATATGTTACAAGGATTTATGGTGGAGATATAGTAAATAAAATGCGTGCAGAAGGAGAGCACTTAGATAAAATTCATTGTGAAACGTTAGACGCCCTCAGGGATGTAGAAAGAAAGATGTTTACAGGAAGAAATACACTATTAAAACAGTTACTCCTACATTTTAAGGACTCGTTGTCTAATAATGATCAGAAAGATTTAACAGCAACAGACGACAAACAGAACCAAAAAACATTTACACAACAGGCAAATTTATTAGTAGAAGGGATAATTGGAAGGGTAAACCAAAAGGAAATTCTTGAATTTGCAAAAAAGACTGGAGCTTCTGTCGGGGGCTCACCAGCATTAGATGGATACTTACAAGAGAGTGATGTTTTGTCAACATTGCGTTTAATTATCAAAGATAAAACAGGCATTGAGATCCCGATAATAAATAATGGTATGGGATATAATAATTTAATTTTTATATCGTTAATATTATCAAAGTTCAAGATGATTACTTCAGATGAATATGGTGAGAATGCAAAAGCATTCCCAATTCTAATTATTGAAGAACCAGAAGCACACCTCCATCCAGCTTTACAATATAATTTTTTGAAGTTTCTTAAGGAGGAGGTAGAAGCTCAAAGTTTTAGTAGGCAAATATTTGTAACAACTCATTCAACACAAATTACATCTGCAGTTGGATTGAAACCAATTATTTGTTTAGAAAAAGATGATAAAGGTGAAATATTTGCCAAGTATCCAAGCAAAGTATTTTCAAGTAGTGAAGAAGACCAGAAATCTAAAAAATACGTTGAACGATTTCTTGATGCTACTAAATCAGCTATGCTATTTTCGAAATCAGTTTTATTAGTTGAAGGCATGGCGGAGCTTATTCTTCTCCCTTTATTGGCGGAAAGGGAAGGAACTGATTTAGAAAAACATCATGTTTCTCTCGTAAGGGCTGATGCTCTCACATTTAAGCATTTTATCAAATTATTCGGAGCTGGTATTAAGCAAGAGAATACGAAATTCGCACTTAAAAAAAGAGTAGCTTGTCTTGTAGATCCCGATCCTACGAAGATTGAAAAAAAGAGGGATGACGATAAACAAAAGCATAGAAGATGGAAAAAATGTTGGCCGTATGAACTGAACAGTGATTTGGACAGTTATGAATACAAAGACATTTCTGGTGCTTTACAAAATTTATTAGCACAAAAAAAGCATTCATCTAATGTTGATGTTTTTTATAAAAAGTCAAAAGGCAAAACATTCGAATATGATTTGGCTTGGGATAACTATAAAAGTGATTGGCTATTCGACGAATCCATTGAAATAGTAAAGGATAATGAACTTATAGAAATGATTTCTTGTGAAGAAGAAAAAGAAAAGGCTAAAATGGCTACGAGCTTTTTGTTATACGCAAATGACCAAAAGGGCGAACTTGCATTCATTTTGGCAAGCAAATTGGAAGAGAAATCAAATGAAATAAATGTTCCCTTACATATAAAACAGGCATTTAGATGGGTTTCTGAAAAAGATAATAGCGGAGGAGAAGGGGATGAATAAAAGGATAACAATTTCTTCAGATGGAAAAATACTTGACCTAAATCGCCATTTTAAAGTCATAGCGGGTCCAGGAGCGGGGAAAACACATTGGCTTATCGGGCATATTAAGAATGTTCTTCAGAATGCTTCAAATTTCACCGCAAACTCAAGGATAGCATGCATCACATATACAGCTGTAGGGGCAGAAGAAATGTCAAAACGTTTAGGAGCAAATACTGACAGAGTAGATATCTCTACTATTCATAGCTTTTTGTATATCAATGTCGTTAAGCCTTATGTACATCTTTTAGTTGATGAAAATAATGAAAGAATTGTTAATGTGGAAAAGTTGGATGGACACTTTGAAAATATAGCAACAGGGGGAAAGATTTTTCAGTGGCAAAAAGAAGTAAATAATCTACAGTATATTAATAACAAAGAAGAAATAAAAGAATGCCTGGAAAGTTTGGACTGGATCCTTGAGGAAGGTTCATTTATCTTGAAACCCCGAAAAGACTACAAAAGAAGAGTAGGTAATTATTCTATTAAAGTCGAGGATTTACCAGTATACAAACAACTACATTGGAATGAGGGAATGATTCATCATGAAGATGTTCTTTATTTCTCATATAAAATATTGGAAAAGTACCCCATGATTCTGGAACATTTAAGTGCAAAGTATCCTTTTATGTTTATTGATGAATTTCAGGATACAAGCCCTATCCAAGCTGAAATAGTTAAGTGGTTAGGGAGCACTGGTACAGTAATAGGAGTTATTGGAGATCCAGCACAGTCAATCTATCGCTTTCAAGGGGCTTCCAGACAAGACTTTATAGACTTTTACTTGCCTAATCAAATGGAATTAGAGATCGAGAATAATAGGAGATCTGGGACCAAGATTGTTAATCTTATAAATCATCTAAGAACTGGTGACTCTTTAATCCAAAAATGCACCCGAAAAAACAGTGCTAATGAAGTTCAAATTATTGAGTGTACAGGAGATGTAAAACAAACAATAAAGCATTTTCATGACTTGAGAGGAGAGCTTAGGCTCAATAAGGATTATTGCATCTTAACTCGAAATAATAATACCGTAAAGATAATCAACGAAGTAGAGGTTACAGAAGTTTGGTCAGATTTCAGTGGAATTGATGAAGATCGTGAAAGATTATTGAAAGCACTACTTACCGCATATAGATTAGTAAAAGATAATCGGAACGATGTTGCTATTAAGGAGATAATTCGACACTTGAAAACCAATCGAAAAGGCATATTGAAGGCTCCGTTTCAAAAAGACCAGTATATAAGCGAGATTTCCAAAAGGGGTTTGGCAGTAGATATACTCGAATTTATTGTAACTGAAATTAACCAATCATTGAACCTGACACTGTATAACTTTTATAATTCTTTGAACGATTTTACAAAGAAAAAAGGATTCTCATTAAAGAATGTAATAAAAAGTAGATTTAAAGATTTTTCAGAAACCATCTTGATTTCAGAGTTACTAAACAACATAATTTTGCCCGAAGAAAGAACGTCCAAAATTAGAACTATTCATAAAGCAAAAGGTGCTGAGTTTGAATCAGTATTACTTTATTTAACCGATCTGAGCGATGTTGAAAAAATTATTAAACCACAAATTGAATCGGAAAAGAGTGATGATTCAAGAATTCTTTATGTAGCATTAAGTCGTGCAGAGGATTTTTTATGCATTGCCTGTCCACCATTGGGAAGTGAAATAAAAAAAGAATTGGATGCGATTAATATTGTAGACACTTTAAATATACACATTAATTAAATTTGAATAAGCCTTTTCTTGAGTGGAATTCTTTTTCAAAGGTTCCAAATAGTTTGCTTGAAGATTTTTCAACGTTTGCGTAAAGCAGGATGGAGGAATATTCATGGAATTTGATATCCAGTTTCCAGTCAAAGGGAAAAAATTATTCGAATCTACTAACAAATATTTGGAGTTCTCCCATTTTGGTTGGGGTAATATTAACTACCAATTTTATGGATATATTAGGGGCTATAAGAGATCTGCTGATACATTGGTTGAATTTGCGTTGGCATCTAATAGGATAGAAATATTAGATACTTACATTTTTCCCGTTTTATTTTTGTATAGACAATTTATTGAACTCTCACTAAAATCTTTGTACTTGGAGTATGCAGATAAACCTATGGATGAAAAAATACAAACAATTAAACAAGTTAGCCACAACTTAGCACAAATGTGGAATAAATTGAAACCGACTTTGATTGATGCAAGTAATAACAAAAGTGAAGAAGAAATTGTAAATGTAGTTGAAGGCTATATCATGCAATACCATAACTTCGACAAAGGATCCTTTAAATTTAGATATCCTATTGATAAAGATGCTAATCCCCTAATAAAAGGTGAAGAGAGAATAGACCTTGTAAACTTGAAAGAGCGGATGACAGAACTGGATAACTTTTTTAGTGGTGCAGACGGCCACTTGGATTATTTAAAAACGTGTAAATATGAGCAGGAGCAATATTTAAGGGAAATTGAAGCAGAAATGCAGGCGGAATATGAGGCGGAAATGAAAGCAGAGTATGAAGCAGAAATGCGTGCTAATATGGAGTGGTAGGGTGTTTCTAACTCTGTCGGTGAAAGTGAATACCTGCTTTAGCTGGGAATAAAAAAGGGGGTGTAACAATGCAAAGTTTAGAGGAGTATATTGCCCGTAGAAAAAAAGAAGATCATATAAATGAGTTTAATGTTGATGAACGTATGGAGAATGTGCAGATATGTGTAAATTATGTCTTCGAGTATTTTAACCAGTATCTGAATATAGACGAGATGGAGCAAAAAACATTCCTGAATGATGAGCGGTTAAATAAGTTCAGGAATCAATTGGGTATGTATGAGAAAGCAATCCAGGATTGGCTTATTAATATTTACGATGTTCATGAAAAGCATATTCATCGTTCAATTATTAGCATTTTGAAGAAAGATGACATATTTTTTCGGGTAATCGGAAAATAGTGTGGAAAGAGGGCTAAAAAGTACCCTCTTCCATAGACTTGGTAAGTGTGGAAAAATCAGCTCCATAGATTTCCTCATACACCC
>NZ_JBHTLT010000002.1:0-22806 GCF_042679045.1 Sporosarcina contaminans
CGGCCAACAGGAAAGGGGGACTTTAAAAAATGAAAAAAAGTGAAATTGAGCGAGCTCAATTTCACTTTTTTCTTATTTAAAGCTAGTTATGTCCCAGCCTCTTTTATTATTAAACAAGAGCAGGCTGTTGAATGAAGTAGACATATTGAGCTGTTTCGACAGGGTATCCTTCGAATTCTTCTTCAAATGTATCTAAAAGTTCAAAGCCTATTTTTTCATAGAAGGCACGTCCTGCATCGTTTCGGCTATCAACATAGACATAAAGCTGTTTTGCTGTTTTGAGCACTTCCATCGAATAGTCGAATAATTTTCTACCGTATCCTGAATGCTGGTAAGCCGGCAAAATATACATCGCCGTCAACTCTGAATCGCCATCTTCATCTTCTTTTGTAAAGTTAAGAAATCCGATCGGGGTTCCGTTTTCACATTCAGCGACTAACATATGAGTCTTTTCCATCCGTTTCATCATCATTGCATCGGAATAGGAGCGATTGATAAATGCTGTCTGAATGTCTTTAGGAATGATCCCCGAGTATGTATCATTCCACGTTACATGAGCAATTTGTTGTATATGGCGAATATCGCCAACGGTCATCGGTCGTATCATGTCGCTGTCACCTCCGCAATCCTTTCTGCTATCATAACAAATAACAGTCTAATAAACTATGGTTGTCATCATAATGAAATATAAAATTTAGACATTTAATCATTGGGGGATATACTATGACGGAAAAAGAGCTGAACTGGTCTTTCAAGCGATTCAACGAACTAAGCGGAATCGAAGTATATGAAATGCTAAAATTGCGGGTTGCAGTATTCGTAGTAGAGCAACAATGCCCATACATGGAAGTGGACGGTCACGACATGGAAGCTGTTCATTTATTTGGGATGAGAGATGGGGAGATTAAAGCCTATGCCCGTCTTTTACCTGCTGGAGTGAAATATGAAGAACCTTCTTTAGGACGAGTGATTGTCCATGAAGATCAGAGAGGCAAAGGAGTTAGTCATATTTTGATGTCAAAAGCAGTAGAATTTATGATAAAAAACTTTCATGCCGAAAAAATACAATTGCAAGCCCAATTGCATTTGCAACAACTGTACGGATCGCATGGATTTGAGGTGATAGGAGAACCATACGAAGATGATGGTATTCCACATATCGATATGTTGTTAGCAAAGAAAAGTTTTCGAAAAGTAGAATGAGGGTATACTACTCGTATCAAAATGAATTTTGATTGGATGGAGGATGATATATATGGCACGTAAAAAAGGAAATGGATTGCTCCTTGCAACATTAGCTGCAGGTGCATATGCGTATTTTAGTAAAAAAGAAAATCGAGATAAGGCGATGGTAGCCTTCAATAACATGAAAACGAAAGTAAATTCTTTTGTCAATTCTCAGCAATTGAACCGTTCAGATGAAACGAAGGCAGGGCATTCAGACCCTTATGATTTTCAAGACAATAAAATGGTGAGTGAAGGGGCCCAAACGAGCGTCCATTACTACAACCAAGAAGTTGAAGACGACTCGAAAGAATCTGAGAAAGATGGGCTTTACACTAAACAAAAAGAAAATGATCCACATTGGAAACAAGGAGAACAAAAAGAAGGTTAAGTTCATTTCGATGTAAGCTTTGGAAAATAGGGGTTAGCACGCCAACTGTTATTTATGCGTCAAATGAAAGGCGTTTTACGTAAAATAGCATTGCTTTGCATTTTCAATCTTTATGCGCAATTGCAATCTACGATACAGTAGACAAATCTCTTCAAAGAGCGCTTCTTTCTAAAAGAGGCGTTTTTTTATGTTCACAATTCCCTGTTCAAATGGCAACATTCATTGTAATTATACCTACATATGATGTATACTTTTCAGTAGTTTGAATTTATCTGTCAGAAGGTTATTCATCTATATAAAATGAACAAGTACCTAACGAATGCTCGGCAGAAGAAAAGCACTACAAAATTACATGCAATTACGCCGAGGCGCAATTGATTATAGTGAAGGTGAATCTATTGAAGAAAAGAATTGGTTTATTCTCGATACTGATTACCGCAGCTGTATTTTTGAGCGGCTGTTCAGGTGTACAAAACAAAGAGGGAACGTTTTATAGTATATTCGTAAAACCGATGGAATGGCTTCTGCATTATTTAGGAGAAGCGTTTAACGGAGGCTACGGCTGGGCGATCATCGTCATCACTGTTGCAATACGTTTAGTTCTAATGCCTTTAATGTTAAAGAACTATAAATCACAGCAAGAAATGAAAGTAAAGATGGATGCGCTTCGCCCTGAAATGGAAGACATTCAAAAACGGCTGAAACAGGCGAAAGATAAAGAAGAGCAAATGAAGCTTCAGCAAGAAATGATGGGATTGTACTCGAAGCACGGCGTCAACCCGCTCAACATGGGCTGTTTGCCGCTAATTATTCAAATGCCGATTATTATGGGACTCTACTTCGCAATTCTCTATGCACCACCAGAAGTAAAGGAGCACCAATTCCTATGGTTTAATCTTGGTGAGCCGGATAAAATCATGATGTTAGTCGCAGGAGCTGTTTATTTTGTACAAGCGCGCGTATCCTTATGGACGATGCCTGAGCAGCAAAAACAGCAAATGAAGCTGTTCGTCTACATGTCACCGATTATGATTATGTTCATTTCGTTCAGTGTTATGGCAGCATTGCCATTATATTGGGCTGTAGGCGGTATTCTCCTCATACTCCAAACGTATTTAGGACGTAAATTTTACTACAAGCATACGGATGCCGAGTTAAGCCAAACTACAGATAAAGCAAAGTAAGTATGGGGGCTGTAGACAAAGTATCTTCTTCACTTTGTCTACAGTCTTTTTAAGATTTGTAGTTATGAGATAGGTGTTTGCCCAGCTTGGCTTGAAAACGCTTGACACGTGGAAGGCAGTATAGGTGTGCAACGTCCGCAGTGCCTTTATTTCCGCAAAGGCGCGAAAATACGGCAAATCGAACTCTTTATTGTTCGATTCGCAGTATGCGAGCGTTAGTCAACAAGTTAGGGGCTGGAGAATGTTCTCCAGCCTTTCTTCATTTTTCGAGAGGGGAATCTATGATGAGCCAAAAAAAGTTTTTCGTTCCAATCATTATTGTAATTGCATTGATTACGCTTTATTTTATCATCAAAGGAAAATTGGACATCGCCATATTAACAATGATGGCCCTATTTTCATTAACAAATGCATCAAGAGCGAAATCATTTAAAGAGCAAGGCTATGAAAGAGAATCCAAATGGATGCGCTATTTGTCGATTACCTTTGGAGCCGCTTTCGTAGTTGTGTTTGCACTTATATTTTTCATGTAATGAACCAACTATGCTGTTGGTGCGTCAATATAGTTAGTAATTTAGCTTTTTTCTTGTTAGCAATACAATTATAATGGCTGGCACTGAACAAATGGTCATTCCTAAAAATGCCGCATTAGGAGAGACTTCGTCATATAGGAAGCCCGCAGGGAATGTCAGGATTGCTGTACTTAAACTCATAGCGAACGCAGCATAGAAGCCTTGTGCCGCAGCAATATGTGAGTTTGGGAGCTTTGTAGAAATATACTGGATAAACGCATAGTGGGCAACGCCGAATGATAGGGCATGTAGCACTTGAGATGCTATGAATACACTCGTCATCGGATAAAGGAAAATTGCTACCCATCGAACCGTAGAGCCGATTGCTGAAACTAAAAACATCGTGGACACTTTTACTTTTGAAAGCAATCGATCTGCTTTTGCGAAAAATAAGATTTCGAACAATATAGCGATGTTCAGCACAATGCCGATATAAAAGCCGTTCACTCCTAAATCATTCAAAAATATAAAGCCGTAGTTGTAATAGGAAGCGTGAGCACCTTGCAATAAAATCGCCAACAGCATAACAACGGCAAAGCCTTTTGATTGGAAAAGGCTTTTTAAGCCGGTTTTTACATTGCTACCGCTCTTATATTCAGGTTTTGATTGCAAAATGGCAGGTGCCGGGCGAGAAAAGAACAGCACAATAAATCCAAGACCTGCGATCATTAGCAGAAGGATTGATTTTTCGCCCCAAACAGCAGTTGCAGCTCCGACAATTAATAACGCTACTGTATAGCCGATGGAACCATAGGAGCGGCTTTTGCCATAATGAATGCGATCGGCTTGCATAAGAACCGATGCACCGCTTTCCACCGCGGGCAAAATCATCGGATAGACTGCGCTAAATAAGATTGTAATCAGCAACAGAACAGCGAATGGCGAATTGGGTAAATACATAATGGCCAGCAATAGGGAGATCAATGCAGTCCATTGCACTGCTCGGATTAAGGATAGCTTTCTCGTCATGTAGGGGAAAAACAAAAAAGTTGCAAAGGACCGAGCAACCATGCCTGCGCCCATAACAACGCTGGCAGCTTTTACTGATAAACCTTTGTCATTCGTTAAAAATCCTGTCCAGTAGGGGAGAAAGATGCCCCATGTAAAGAAGAACGTTAAGAAACTAAAAGATAGCCAGCGTTGTGTATTCATTGTTTATCCTCTCAATCTTCGAATACGTTATTAGAAATAAATGATAGCATATGCACACAGTAAAGAGAATTGATGGTAAACTATCTTAGTGTGAAAAAATGATATTTAACGAGATATATAGCAGAAGGAAGGCCTTTATACATGAAACGAAGCAAGCATAAGAAGACGAAGAGTAAGATTGGAACAATCATTTTATTAATAATAAGTATCTTTTTTATTTCCGCCATCGTTTGGATAGGGATAAATGAGTGGAATGTTGATAAAAGTTTAAGCCGTTTAGGATTGAAAAAAGATGTAACTGAGCCACAGGAAGAACCGATACAATTACCGGAAGAAGAGGAAGAGCCGCATGATGAGTTGCCAAATGCAACAGAAGAAGGCGATGAAGAACAAGAACCGGAACAACAGGCTCCAAATCAACCACAAGAAAAAACGGATGAAGAGAAAAAAGTTGAAACACCAACTAAGATCGAAACACCCGTGAAGAAAAACGATAAAGCCAATGTGAAAAATAATCCGCCAACTATTTCGAAAAATGGCGGCTATATTGAAGGCCAGAAGCTGCCTAAAGAACCGACATTCATAAAGGGCGTCCTAATTGCCAATAAAAAATACCCGTTGCCAAGTGATTATGCACCCGGTGAAAGTAAAGAGGCAAGAGCGGCATTTGATGAGATGGCTGCAGAAGCAAAACTATCTGGTATCAATCTAACTGCTTTCAGCACATACCGCTCATATGAATACCAAGTCTCTCTTTACGATCGTTATGTCCAAAAGGATGGCAAAGATGCGGCTGACCGGTACAGCGCTCGTCCAGGCTATTCAGAGCATCAGACAGGTTTGGCATTCGATATAGGGGAAGTGAATTTCGAGAAACACTGGGCTTCCTCCTCATTCGGAGATACGGAAGCTGGAAAATGGGTAGCAGCGAATGCATATCGTTACGGGTTCATCCTCCGCTATCCGAAAGGGAAAGAAGATGTGACAGGCTATATGCATGAGTCATGGCATTTCCGCTACGTTGGCAAAGAAATTGCAGAAGAGGTCTTTAAACGCAATATTACGTTGGAAGAATATTTAGGAATAGAATAGATTTAGGCTTGCAAGGTTTAGTTGAAATATGGTTGCCTCGAAAGGAGGCAGCCTTTTTGTTTAGATAGACTAATGGCGCTTTTGAATGTGAAGGCCGCGGCGATCCTCGTAAATTATGAGTGATTGGGCTGGACGTTTCCAGCTAACTTCCTAGTCAATTAAAAAAATAGTGAAGAGACTGCCGATGTCTCTTCACCATTTTATATAATAAGAATTGTTTCGGAAAAGAAGAAACTTCCCCAATCGTGAAACGTTCGTTGAAAAGGAATACAATTTACCCGAAACCTACCATTCGCTATGATTGCTGCATTTCTTTTTCCAAAATTATAGTATCGGTGATAGTAGGCGGGAGACCGATTCCTTGATCTTCACGATACGAGTACGATTCTTATATGCTTCATACGTCAATTCAGTCGATAACTGCATGTCTTGCTCGAACAGTTCCGCTAACTCATGAGATTTTTCTCGGTCATAGATGAAGGCGTTAATCTCAAAATTCAATTTAAAGCTGCGCACATCAATGTTGGCAGTACCTACTGTAGAGAGTTCATCGTCAACAACAATTTTTTTGGCATGCAGGAAGCCGTTTTCGTAAATATACACTCTTGCTCCAGCTTCTAAGAGTTTCCCCACGTTTGAATAGGTTGCCCAGTAAACAAACATGTGGTCCGGCTTATTCGGTATCATAATTCGTACATCGACACCAGAGAGGCAAGCAATCCGAAGCGCATCCAGGAAACTAACATCTGGGATGAAATAAGGTGTTTGAATGTAAATGTACTCTTTCGCTAAAAAGATCATTTTTAAATAGCCATCTTTAATTTGTTCCCACTGAGCGTCCGGTCCGCTCGAAACGATTTGCAAACCGACGGTGCCTTTTCGAGGAATAGCGGGAAAGTACCTCTCTGCATATTCGATATTGTGCTTTTCAGACGCTTGATTCCAATCTAAGATGAAACGGGTTTGCAACGGATGAATTGCACTGCCTTCAATGCGGAGATGCGTATCCCGCCAATAGCCAAATTTCTTGTTTAATCCTAAATATTCATCACCGACGTTGAAGCCGCCGACATATCCGACGCGTCCATCGATAACTACGATCTTTCTATGATTCCGGTAGTTCAGCCGTGGGTTGATGAGTGGAAGGACTGCAGGGAAAAACGCAGCTACTTCACCGCCAACGGCAATGAGTTCTTTCAAATGGCTTATGCGCAGACCTCTAGAGCCAATATCATCGAATAGCACACGTACTTTAACACCTTGTTTCGCTTTTCGGATTAGCACATCCAATATCCTTTTGCCTAATGAATCCAAACGTAAAATATAATATTGGAAATGGATATGGTCTTTCGCATTTTCAAGATCTTTGAGCAATGCATCAAATTTCTCCACACCGTCATTAAATATTTGCACATTGTTATCTTGCGTCAATACAGCGTGGTTATTGCGCAAGTGCAAGTAGATCATATCCTTATAATGAGCGGTGTCATCCAATCTGAATTCAAAAGCATCCTCTTCGATCGCTTCGATTTGATAATCGATGAGCTGTTCTATCCCAATGCGATTTCTTCCTTCCCAGCGGAATAAATGCTTCTTTCTTAACTGTCTGCCTAAAAATAAATAAATAATGAAACCGAATAGAGGAATGAAGAAAAGAACAAGAAGCCAAGCCCATGTAGCTGTTGGATCACGCCTCTCTAAAAATATGAGGGCGATTGCAAGAAAAATGTTCAATATAAATATAATTGTAACTGAAATGCTAAATAATCCTGACATTTTCACCCTCCTTAAACATTTCCTTTCTTACAGTATACCGAAAAACAGAAGAAAAAGAAGATAATCAAAATCTCGAGAGTCTTAATTCATTTCGGGAACAATAAAAATGTTAGTTATGAATCAGCGTTTTTGGGCAATGTGCTTTTAAAATGATTTCCGATCGTCTATCGTGTGATTCTGATTGTTTGTAAATCCAATACAGCTTTCATTCTACAGGATTCTGTAGTTGAAGCTTTCTAAAAGAATAAGAGTATTTATAGAATCCAATAAATCCTACTTGACTGATTAGGATAAGGGGTTTATAGTTTTGCTATAAGTTGAATCAGGAGGAATATAGATTGGATACAATATTATTAATTATTAACGTTGCGGCACTGTTGCTGTTTGTCGGACTCCTATATAGTATGCATCGCAAAAACATTTCGTTTTCCAAAAGGGTATTTACCGGGTTAGGACTTGGTATTCTTCTTGGATTTGTATTGCATATTGCTTATGGCACAGAATCTGAGGTGCTTTCAAAATCAGTAGCTTGGTATAATATTATCGGCACTGGTTATGTTAAATTGCTTCAGATGATAGTCATTCCTTTAGTTTTCATTTCCATATTGGGTGCTTTTACAAAAGTGACGATCGGCAAAAACTTCGGAAAGATGGCCGGACTGATTTTAGGGATTTTAGTTGGCACAACTGCTATTGCTGCAGCTGTCGGTATAACATCTTCATTAGTCTTCGGTTTGGACGCTTCGGAAATTGTGCAAGGCGAAGCAGAAACGGCTCGTGGAGCTTCTATCGAGGAAAGTTCATCGAATCTATCAGGTAAAGCTTTGCCCGATCAGATTTTAGATTTACTTCCTGCGAATCCGTTCCTTGACTTCACTGGCGCTCGTCCAACTTCAACGATTGGTGTCGTTATTTTTGCGGCATTCTTAGGCTTTGCTTATTTAGCTCTTACTAAACGTGATGAAACAAATGCAAACCTTGTTAAAAAGGGAATCGATGCATTGTACTCCCTTATTATGGGTGTTGTTCGTATTGTTTTGCGTTTAACACCGTACGGAATTTTAGCCATCATCGCGAGAACAGTCGCCACTTCAGACTTTGCGGCGATATATAGTTTAGGGAAATTCGTGTTGGCTTCCTATGCGGCAATTTTGGTCATGTTCCTAATCCACCTAATTATTATTACGATTTCAGGGCTCAACCCAATCACATATGTGAAGAAGACTGCAGAGACTTTGCTGTTCGCCTTCACTTCTCGGTCGAGCGCAGGGGCATTGCCATTAAATATTAAAACACAGACAGATCGCTTAGGTGTACCGGATGGTGTCGCAAACTTTGCTGGCTCTTTTGGATTATCAATCGGTCAAAACGGCTGTGCAGGAATTTACCCAGCAATGTTGGCAGTCATGATTGCACCGACAGTCGGTCAAAATCCGTTAGAACCGACATTTTTGATCACATTGATTGCAATTGTGGCGGTTAGCTCATTTGGGGTAGCTGGTGTTGGAGGCGGCGCAACTTTCGCTGCGATTTTAGTATTATCCGCATTAAACTTGCCTGTAGCCCTCGCAGGCTTGCTCATCTCCGTTGAACCGTTAATTGACATGGGACGTACAGCGCTGAACGTTAGCGGCTCCATGACAGCGGGCGTTGCAACTGCTCGAGTGACTGGGGAAATTGATAAAGAGATTTATAATGGCTCCATTGAAGATCAATCAATTGAAGCTTTATAATGATAAAATCCGCAGGAAAGCAATTGTGCTTCCTGCGGATTTTTTATTTCACGATTAATTGATAAGTCTCTTCGATATAGCGCTTATAGGGAGATGCGGGCATAGGCGCAATCAGTTCCATTGTCTTTTTTGCTATGCTTTCAGCCTCTTCTTGCAACCCTAACGCAAAATAACTTCTTGCAAGATAGGCATCTCCTTCGTAAAAAATGGAGAGGTCAATCGGGTGATGAATGTAGTCGGCAATTTCAACTTGCTTCAATCGTTCAATCGCCTCTTCATAACGTCCGATTCCGTAAAGTGCTTTGCCTTTTTCCGCAAGTAAATAAGAACGAAAATAAACGGACCTATTCAACTCCTCCTCATATTCAGAAATCAATTCAGATGCTTTTTCATATTGATGTGTATAGGATGTCAATTGATGGATTTCCATGAAGCGATATAAGTATAACGGCTCTTTGTCATCTGCGAATTCGCCGTATTGCTTTAATTTATTTGCATAAAAAGCGATACGCTCCTCGTCGTTATTCATCATTGCATTAATCGCGGCTAACCTGTACAAATTATCAATACTATTAAATATACGGTGCGTTTTCGAAAATTCAATTGCCTCCTCCATAACTGCGATGCCTGTTTCATAATTACCGACTGCATAATGGAAAACGGCTTCATGATAATCAAGATCAATTCGGGAAATCGGATCGATATAGGCGTATTTATCATTTATATGGTGCCGTTCTTGTAAAAAATCTTCTAAGGCCTCCGAGTATAAATGATCTCTAAACTTTGTCCAAGATTTGAAAATGGCAAGGTTGGCTCTCCTGCGCACAATATTCAGTCGGTCATACATCGTTGCCGCCTTATCTATATATTCTTTCCAATTAGGGGAACCGCTTAAATACAGCCCTTGTCCGTACATATCCAATACTCGCGCAGCTTCATAGCTATCGGATAAATTTTCGACGTAAGGCTGCAATAAGGCGATCAGCTGTTCATTTTTATCGACTTCCTCTGAAATAGTCGTATTATAAAGTTCCTCTGCTTTCTCTAAAACATCCCGTAGCTCTTGGCTACTCACTTCTTCCAAAAGCATAGACATATCGACATCTAATCGATTGGCAAGATAGAGGAGGCTGTCCATGGAAGGCTTTGCTTTATTATTTTCAATTAAACTGAGCATCCCTTTTGAAAGTTTCCCTCCAGCTAACACTTCCAATGTCATTTTACGCTCTTTGCGCAAACTTCTTATGCGCTCGCCTAAAGTTTTAATAGTGTTCACTCTCCTTGACTACATAACCGTACAATCCAAAGTTCCAATTCGTCAACATCGTTCATATGATAATAAGGTTTTATATAGTTTAATTATATTAAACTTTCTATTGCAATGGAAGAATAAAGTGTGCTATTCTTTGTTTAATTAAATTAAACTTACTGATTGGAGTGACTAATTTGGAAATGGCAGCGAATTTAAAAAGAGCGACTTACCATATGTGGACGTTTACGATTAGCAAGCTGATTTCCGCATTCGGCGCGCAAGTGTATGCATTTGCAATTAGCTTTTACATTTTACAGATGACAGGTTCTGCAACGAGTTTTGCTACAAATCTCATTTGTAATATTTTACCAAGAACGCTTGTCTCGCCTTTTGCGGGTTATGCAGCAGATAAATATTCGAGAAAAGCGATTGTCATTATCGCCCAAATTGCTTCTACTTTTGCTATTGGAGGTCTTCTCGTTTACAGTCTGTCATCTGGTTTATCATTGATCGCGATTTATGCGACAACCGTTGTTTTATCGATTGCGTCAACGTTTTCAGGAGTGACATTTACTTCCTCTATTACAGGTTTGATCGATGAAGCGAGGATTCAACGTGCGATGTCGCTGAACCAGATGTCAATTTCGTTTGCGGCTATTGGAAGCCCTGCCATTGCAGGTATTTTGTACGGAACAGTGTCGATGAATACGTTTTTAATACTGTATATGTCAGCGTCAGTGCTTGCTGTTTTATTAGAATCTACGATGAACTTTAAGCTTTTTGCGAAAAGGAAGGAGAAGACGGAAGAGGAAGCGAAAGAAACGATGTGGCAAAGTATAAAGGCGGGTATTTCCTATTTGCGATTGCAGCCGGTACTGCTAACAATTGTCTGGATCTCATTAATTATCAACTTCCTTTTCGGTGCATTTGAAGTAGGGTTTTCTTTCATCCTCATCGAGAAACTAAAGATGGCATCCGAACATTTCGGTGTGACACAAGGTTCATTTGCGGTAGGCATGCTGCTCATGTCCATTTATTTTTCAATGAAAAAAGAGGTGAAATATCCTTTATTAGTCTCGAAAAGGGGTATTCTTATTTTCGGTATTATCCTCATGCTCATTCCGCTGCCATTGATCGTCTCTATGCAATATAATGCGTTTTTTGCATTTTATATAATTGTGATCTTTTTATTCGGTATCAATATGATGATCGTCAATACGCCAATTCAAGTGCTTATGCAAAAGTCGATCGACGACGATTTCAAAGGACGTGTGTTTTCAATACTTGAAACAATGTCCATGGCATTAATGCCATTAGGCGTTGTGTTATTCGGATTCCTTTATGATGCAGTGCAAGCACAGTGGATCCTCGTTAGTTCGGGTATTTTGCTCATGATCGTTACGCTTATAATGGCGAGACCTTCTATCATCAGAAAGGCTCATCCAGAGTTGGCGAAAACAAAAATGATAAAAGCGAAAGCAGTCCAAGAATGAAATTAGAGGGAAGCGGGGAATGGATAATCGACGTAAGCGTGAATTATGGCGGGAGCGATATGAGCTTCCACCCATTGCCTTATTTAATGTCTGGAGATGTGAGTGTGGAGGATGGAAATGGAAAAGTTGTTCAGTATTTCACATCCTAATTAAGGCTGTAATCCCTTACAATCTGTCCTCACTTGTAGTAGTCAGGGAATTGTCATATTGAAACAAAAAGGCTGTCAAAGAAAAGTATTCTCTTTGACAGCCTTTTGCTCTTCATCATAGAAACTTATGGCAGATTGATCGAAACTTTATTATGCTGAGCGCAATGTGTTTAAAGACTTTCGATAAAGGAATACGAAAACGATTGACAGCACTGCAAGCGACGCTGAAATAGTATAAATGCCGCCATCTAATTGAGTGAATAGACCTGTGAACAACAATGGACCGATAATCCGCCCCATATTATCCATCGAATACGTCATGCCAGCTGCTGTTCCATACTTTCCGCCAGATTCTTTGGATGTTAGAGAAACAAGGACCGTTCTTGCAAGCGCATTACCTGCAGTGAAGACGCTTAACGCAAATCCCGCCCAAAACAGGTTTGATGTGAATGGAATTAGCACAAGGCCGATTGCAGTAATGATCTGCGCTCCTATTATCCATTTCGTTTCTGCACCGTTCTTGACCCGCCTTACAACTCCACCTTGGATGGCAGCATCGACAAATCCGCTTGCCATGAACAAGTAGCCGACTTGCTTCGGTGTAATGTCGATTTTGGAAATCTGAAACAATTGGAATGTTGCCTCAATCCCTGCAAGAATTAACGTCACCATGAACGATAGTAAGAATAGATTACGAATCCGATATTGCCACAGCATTGCTCCGCCTTTTGGAAGTATTGCCCGTTTATTCGCTTCACCAAGCCGCTTAGGCTCTTTTAAAATGAATCCGGCATAGACAAATAAAAGTAAAGTTAGAATGCCTGACGCGATGAACGGAACCCGCAAACTAATATCACCAAGCACTCCACCAATCGCTGGACCAAAAATGAAGCCTAAGCCGATTGACATCCCTAAAAGACCCATATATTTATTGCGGTTCTCTTCTGTCGTCATATCGCCAACAAACCCGGTAACCGCTGTATAAAGGGCACCCGAGAAAATACCGCCGACTATGCGCGATAAATAAAGCAAAAATAGATTCTCTATGAAAAATGCGAACAAGAAAAAGCTTAGGCTAAACCCGACCAATCCAACCATGATGAGTTTTTTGCGCCCCGTTCGATCAGACAATGACCCCCAAAGTGGGGCTGTGAAGAAAGAGGCCAAAGAATAGACGGTCAATAGCCCACCAACATGCATCTCTGATAGCCCTTGCTGTACGACAACTTCAGGCAATATTGGAATAATGAGCCCGAACCCTAAATAAACGAAAAATTGCACGGACATCAACAGAAGAATCGCCTTTTTTATATTCATATGACTACCCGCCTTTAATAAAAATCGCTACGACCATTCTACTCCTCTTGTCGAACGCATACAAAAGATATGGTAATTTTACCAACCTCCACGTCATTCATTCCCTAAATTGTCGATAATCGGAACAATGCTACGATAATCTATTTTGATAACCCATAAGTCATCCAGTTTAGCGCCATGCCACATAACGATAAAACCCATTCATTAATCCAGTTATACATATTATACGCTCAAAGCTTCTTTGAAGCCGCATTGCATACGCTCAAAACGAATTACTCTGAAATCATTTTATGATGTATGAAAGGTTTACAAAAAACCTACAATTGTAACAGAAATGAAAGATTTAAAAGTGGACAGGAGTGGTATGATGTGTATAGATACAAAATGGAACAATTTTCATTTCGTTGACGAAACATACCATCGTGTGAAACGTCAACATTATATAGAAAGGTCGAGGTGGAAAAGATGGCGAAAGAAAAGGTTGATTTGAAAAAAATCATCTCCAACTTGGCGAAGTTGGGTGTTTCGGCGACAGCGACGAAATCCCGTCTGGAAATGCTGAAGGCCCTCGCGCCACCTGCAAATGACCCGCAAATACAGTCATGACTGTACATGAAAAAAGGTATCCCAAGCCGTTTAAACGGTTGGAGATACCTTTTTTGCTGAAATTAATCTTCCTCATCTGAACTGAACATATAGGTCCGATGGTGGAATTTCATACTGAATACGAGACCAATTGCGAGCATATTTCCCATCAGTGAGCTTCCTCCATAACTTATAAAAGGAAGAGGGATTCCGGTAATTGGCAATAGTTGTGTCGTCATGCCGATATTTTCGAAAACGTGGAATGTAATCATCGCAATGATGCCAGCGCAAATATACGTACTGAACATATCTTTTAATTCCAACGTGATTTTCGTCATATGATAGATCAGGAAGAAGTATAGGCAAATGACGATACTTGCACCGACAAATCCCCAATCTTCTCCGACAACGCTGAAAATAAAATCGGTATGGCTTTCAGCAACGTATACTTCGCGTCCTTTGTACCCTTTACCGAAAATCTCACCAGATCCGATCGCATTCAATGATGTAATCAAATGCAACCCTTCATTGGAAGCATATGAATACGGATCAAGCCATGAGTAAATACGCTCGAAATGATAAGGTTTAAAACCGAACTTTGCCAAAAATTCCTGTGCGTACAACGCCATCCAAAGCAAAGTCGCCCCAATTGCAGCCGTTCCGATAAAAATAGGCAAAATGATTCGCCACGTAATCCCTGCGACAATGATCAGAGCTGCCGTAATGGCAATGAACACAAGGCCTGTTCCTAAATCGGGCTGCAACATAATGAGGGCGAAAGGTACGAACATCACACCTAAGATTTTGCCTAATAAAAGAAAATCCGTTTGCAGCGTCTTTTCCAAATAATGCTCATGATGCTTTGTAATGGTCCTTGCCAACCCGATAATAAAAAATGTTTTCATGAACTCTGCAGGCTGGATACTTCCGATGCCCGGCAAATGGAACCAGCTCTTCGCGCCATTTCGGCGAGCGACAAGCTCCATACTTTCAGGCAAAATGAAAAGCAGTGCTAAGATAAGAACGCCGCCTCCATAAATGATCCAAGCGGCTTTCTTATACTGCTCAGGTTCTAAATACATCGTAATTGCAATGATGACACAGCCAATTGCATACCATTGTATCTGAGACGGTATGAAATTAATGTTATACTGCCCAGTCGTTTGGGCAGAGGAAATGGCAATCAGACTAATGACACAAAACAACAGCAATATAAAAGCAAGTGGCCAATCAAATCGATCCGCCGGTTTTTTATCTATCTTCATGAAAGGTCACCTTATGAATAGTTTGGATCCGCGTAGCAATTTCGATGTTTACGCAGAAATTAATTATAACTGAAAATCTGCAATTATGTTATGATATTCTATTATTTTTTTGTTTTACTCCTCATCCTCATCCGCAGCAAACATATATGTGCGATGGTGGAACTTCATGCTAAATACTAATCCGATTGCAAGAAGATTACTGAAAAGAGAACTCCCCCCGTAACTGACAAAAGGCAATGGAATTCCAGTAATTGGCAACAGCTGAATGTTCATGCCAATATTTTCTATAACGTGGAAAGCGAGCATAGCGATAATTCCGGTGCAGACGTATACGCTAAATGGATCCTTCAATTCCAACGCAACTTTCGTCAAATGATAAATAAGGATGAAAAAGATTGAGATGACAATACTTGCGCCAATAAACCCGTATTCCTCCCCAATGACGCTAAAAATAAAATCGGTATGGTTTTCCGGAATGTATACTTCACGTCCATGATATCCTTTGCCGGATAATTCGCCCGAGCCGATTGCAGTCATCGCTTGGATCAGATTATATCCTTCATCAGAAGGGTAGGAATGAGGATCCAGCCAAGAATACACTCTTTTAAATTGATATCGGTCAAATCCCAATACGTTTTCCATAAAATCCTGAGCGTAAAGCGCCATATAAAGCAAGCCAACACCTAATACTGCCCCACCTGAGAAAAGGGGAACAATAAACTTCCAAGAAATCCCGGCTACAAGGATCATTGCAATTGTAATAGAAATAAATACGAGAGAAGTGCCTAAATCCGGCTGTTTCATAATGAAAAATAGTGGGATGATCAACATAATGCCAATCTTGCTCAATAAAAGAAAATCTGTTTTCAACGTTCTCGAAATATGTTTTTCATTGTGGGAGGCTACCATTTTTGCCATTCCTAATATGAAAAACGTTTTAATGAATTCAGAAGGCTGTATTCTACCGATCACTGGAAGTGTAAGCCATCTCTTCGCGCCCATCCGAATTTCCGCAATTTGTCCCTGTCCGCCAGGAGCTAACATTAGAAACAAAAGCAGAAGAACACCTAACCCATATAAAGGAAAGGCAATTTTTTTGTACTGGTCCGGCTCTAATAGAATAGTAAATGCAATGATGAACATGCCGACAGCATACCATCTTATTTGAAGCAGGACGAAATTGATTTCTCCATATTGTTCGGAAGTTTGAGCAGATGAAATAGCGAAGAAGCTCACAACTGCCAATAAAGCCAATATAAAGGCAAGCGTCCAATCAAAACGATCCGCCGGCCTATTATTCAAATTCAAACGATTCACCTTTTCTACTACGATAGTTTACTTGAGTATAACCTAAAAAAGAGTTCGTATCATACCTTAACTATAGACGATCAGAAAAGCGATAGGTTGCCGCATCAAATTAGGCGATCCATAGAATCATCCCAAAGGAACATAATAGCGAATTTGAAGCTGAAACAAGTTGAAAGTATGTATTTGTCTACAATTTTAACGTGTAAACTATATAGTTTTTCTGGAACTTATCAATGATTAGTGTTCTTTTTATCTAAGCACTTCGAACCGATTTGGAAAATATAAGGTCTATGTATCAGCTTAAAAGGTTTTCGTGGTAAAATAGAGGAATGAAATTTAACGGTTAGCGAGGGAGTTACTATGAAAAGAAAATTAGGTTTAGTTTACGGCGGGAAATCCGCTGAGCATGAGGTCTCTTTATCGACTGCTCAAGCGGTTACGCGCGCTGTCGATTTTGATAAATATGAAGTAATTCCTGTATACATCACATATGAAGGTGAATGGAGAAAAGGCGAGCCTTTATTGGCTCCGGTTCATTCGATCGATGAACTGCGGCTTCAAAAGGATGAGGAGAAGCCCGATAGCATTCATGATTTTTTGAATGGCGATGGGCTGCCTGATATTGTTTTACCGCTATTGCATGGTACGAACGGGGAGGACGGCACTGTGCAAGGTTTGTTTGAAGTAATGAACATTCCTTATGCTGGAAATGGCGTTCTTTCTTCGTCTGCAGGTATGGATAAAGTTGTCATGAAGCAATTGTTTGCGCAATCTGGCTTGAAGCAAGTACCCTATGTACACTTTTTACGTAATGCTTGGTTAGAAAAAAGGGAACACTTAATTGAAAAAATGGAAAGTGAACTAGCGTATCCGATGTTCGTTAAGCCAGCAAACTTAGGTTCAAGTGTCGGCATTAGCAAAGCGACGGATCGTGAAAGCCTTTATGCGGCGGTCGATACAGCGTTGAAATTTGACCGTAAAATCATTGTAGAACAAGGCATTACGGCACGTGAAGTGGAAGTGGGTGTATTAGGCAACGATCAACCGGCTTGTTCCGTATTAGGAGAAATTAAACCTGTTGCTGCTTTTTATGATTATGAAGCGAAATATCAGGACGGAAACACGGAATTGCTCATTCCGGCCCCTGTCAGTGAGGCAGTAGAAAAGACGTTGAAAAGCATGGCGATTGAAGCATACAAAGTATTGGATTGCGCCGGTCTAGCGCGTGCGGATTTCTTCGTGACAGACAATGACGAAGTGTTAATTAATGAAATCAACACAATGCCGGGCTTTACGCCGACGAGCATGTTTCCGCTATTATGGCAGCACGCAGGCATCTCTTACCCTGAATTGATTGAAAAGCTGATCGGGCTTGGGCTTGAAAGGCATGAAGAAAAAAAGCAGATACAATATAAAATGGATTGAGCGTGATTTGACGTGAGACGACAATTAAAAGAATTGGCGCAATGGTTGAATGCAGATGGACAGATGTTGGAAAACAGCATTGTGACAGGTGTGTCGATTGATACGCGTACGATTGCGCCGGGTGATTTGTTCATCCCTTTTCGAGGAGAGCAAGTAAACGGGCATCGTTTTGTTCGGCAAGCATTTGAAAAAGGGGCTGCAGCATCTCTTTGGCTGAAAGACGAGCCGGATGCTCCGCAAGATCTTCCACTAATTTTTGTTGATGATGCGGAAAAAGCGCTGCAGCAAATCGCTAAAAGCTACCGCTATTTATTGGATTGCAAAATTATCGGCGTTACGGGTTCGAATGGTAAAACGTCGACGAAAGATTTGATTGCAGGCGTACTGTCTCCACATTTCAAAGTAAAGAAAACGGAAGGCAATTTCAACAATGAATTAGGATTGCCGCTTACTTTGCTGTCGTTGGAAGAAGATACGGAAGTGGCTGTGCTTGAAATGGGCATGAGTGGGTTCGGGGAAATTTCATTTTTATCCGAAATGGCTGAGCCTCATTTTGCGGTCATTACGAATATCGGCGAGGCGCATATGCAAGACCTTGGTTCGAGAGAAGGCATTGCGAAAGCGAAATTTGAAATTATCGATGGTCTGCAAGATGGTGGCATCCTGTTTTATGATGGCGATGAGCCTTTGCTGAAACCGTTTGTCGAAAGTGCAAATGGACTATTTTCGGTTTCATTCGGCCATCAGAATGGCTTGGATTTATCGATTACGGATTTGTACGCGAGTGACGAGGGAAGCCGCTTTACGATTTCAGGAAAAGTGAATGGAACTTTTACGATTCCGGTATATGGTTCCCATCAAGTGAAAAATGCGCTTGCTGCAATATTAATAGCAAATGAACTGGGCATGACCGCCGACCAAATCCGGGAATCGCTTAAAAATTGTCGTTTGACGGATATGCGCATGCAACCCGTATTGGCCGATAATGGAGCGTTGTATATAAACGATGCGTACAACGCGGCGCCAACGTCCATGTCTGCTGCTCTGAATTTCTTGAAGGAAACAGCTTTGCGCAGTGAGAAGTGGGTTGTTTTAGGAGATATGTTAGAGCTTGGAGATGATGAACGTTATTACCATGAATCAATTGCGGATCAATTAGGCACTCTATCTTTAAACGGAATTCTTTTATATGGACCGCGAATGAAATGGCTATTTGAGAAACTCCAGCAAAGTGGGCAACCAAACGTGTATTGGTCCGAAACGGATATCGAGCCGATTGTAAACGTATTATCGAAAGATACAAATGAAAACTCCATCGTCCTATTGAAAGGCTCCAGAGGGGTGGAGCTTGAACGGGTGCTAGATGGAATGTTGGCAAAATGAAAACGGGCGTCCTCTTTCTACATGGGTTTACCGGAGGGCCATTTGAAATTCGCCCTTTTATGGAATTCATCAAAAAAGAGACGGATTGGATAATATCTGTGCCCGTTTTGCCGGGGCATGAGTTTCCACTCAACCTCCGCAAAGCGACAGCGGAATCTTGGATGATGGAAGCGGAGATGGCACTCGCTAAACTTCGAAAAGAAGTGGATAAAGTCATTATCATAGGCTTTTCGATGGGCGGCATGATTGCGATGTATTTATCCCTCCGCTACCCAGTCGATAAGTTGGTGCTATTAAGTGCTGCCGCCAAGTATATAAGCCCGCGGATCTTGTTGGAAGATGCGGGCATTATGCTAAAGGAGTCGGTGACGAAAAAGTATCCGCCGAATACGTTTTACCATTTGTACGAATATAAACTAAAGCATACGCCTTTGCATGCTGCTTTTGAATTTTTGCGGCTTGTTAAAATGGTGGAACCTTATTATAGGCTTATTACAGCGCCGGTATGTATCGTGCAAGGGAAGCGGGATGGCATCGTGCCGTTTTCAACAGGTGAGCATCTTTACAATTCACTTGGCTCTTCTGAAAAGCATTTGATCATCTCAGAAAAGGGAAAACATCATATTTGTTATAGTGATGATTGCGATTCTTGGTTCCCGGACGTTCTATCATTCATGAAATCATTATAAATCCGTTTTCAGACTATTGATTTTTAAGCTGAATGATTGCGGTTGAAAGCCGCTCGTGTTACACTACTTAAGGTATTGGATACATTTACACAAGAGACTCTTCCAGTGGCGAAGAGTACTTTTTTTTGAATAAATCGGTTTACATGCCTGTAAGCCGCTCGGCAAAGACCGGGCTTTCCTTTTCAACGATTACCTCTAAACAATAAAAGTCTTGAAGATGCTGGACTTTTGCCCACTTTGGAGATTACAAAATATCGGAAACGTTCCCACTATTAAGTACAACGCTCGAATTTGCCGTGCTTTCATTTGCAAATGTAACCAATTGCTAAATGAAGAAACCAAAGGAGATTGAGAATTTTGACGAAATTTTCAGAACTAAATATTAGCGAATCTACACAAAAAGCTTTACAACGTATGGGATTCGAAGAAGCGACACCTATTCAAGAAGGAACAATCACGTTAAGCATGGAAGGCAAGGACGTTATTGGCCAAGCGCAAACAGGTACTGGTAAAACTGCTGCGTTTGGTATTCCGATCATTGAAAAGATTGATATGTCCAATCCATCTGTGCAAGCATTGATTATCGCACCTACTCGAGAATTGGCAATCCAAGTCTCAGAAGAAATTTACAAAATTGGTTACGGTAAGCGTGCACGCGTCCTGACAGTTTATGGTGGACAAGAAATTGGTAGGCAAATTCGAGCACTACGCAACAACCCGCAAATCGTTGTGGGCACTCCGGGACGTATTTTAGATCATATTAACCGTAAAACTTTGAAATTGAACAATGTACAGACGCTTGTTTTGGATGAAGCAGATGAAATGTTGAACATGGGCTTCATTGAGGATATTAATACGATTCTTGCAAGTGTTCCGTCTGAACGCCAAACATTGCTGTTCTCTGCAACGATGCCAGCGCCGATCCGTAAAATTGCGGAAACGTTCATGAAAACACCTGAAATCGTGAAAATCAAGTCGAAAGAAATGACAGTCGAAAACATCGACCAATATTTCGTGAAATCGCAGGAAAGAGAAAAATTCGATATTCTTTCACGTCTATTGAACGTTCACCAACCTGAGCTTGCAATCGTCTTTGGCCGCACGAAGCGCCGAGTTGACGAGCTTTCACATGCTTTAAGCATTCGTGGCTACCTTGCAGAAGGAATTCACGGCGATTTGACGCAAGCGAAACGGATGTCCGTTTTACGTCAATTCAAAGAAAATAAAATCGATGTCTTAGTAGCTACAGACGTTGCAGCTCGCGGACTTGATATTTCTGGCGTAACACATGTGTATAACTTCGATATTCCACAAGATCCTGAGAGCTATGTCCACCGTATCGGCCGTACAGGACGCGCAGGAAAAAGCGGTGTGGCGGTTACATTCGTAACATCACGTGAAATGGGCTATTTGCGTGTCGTTGAGGAAACGACGAAAAAACGCATGACTCCTTTACAGCCACCGACTGAAGACGAAGCATTGATTGGCCAACAACGTTTGGCGATGGAGCAATTGACAGAAGTCATCCAGAAAAACGAACTAACAGATTATGCGCCTTTAGCTGCTGAACTGTTAGAGAAATTTGATGCTCAGGATATTATCGCTGCAGCGATCAAGTCATTGACGAATGAGCCAGATGACACACCTGTCAAAATTACGGAAGAACGTCCTTTGCCAATGCGTAAAACACAATCACGTGATCGCGGTGGATACAAAGGAAGCCGTGGCGGTGGCCGTTCATTTGGCGGCGGGCGCGGATACGGCGGCGGAGGTTCTCGTCGCAACAACCGTGACGGAGGCGGAAGAAGAGACCGCTCCAGAAACCGAAACGAACGATAAGTATACAATCCGGGTTCACTGTTTATACGCAGTGGCCCGGATTTTTCTCTTTTTGCAGTGTGCGGTTTGCATTGTGAAGTGCCGTTTATATTGTGGTTCTATAATATTTGTTGGGGTATTCACACAAATTCAACAAAAAAAAGCACGTAATCACCATTTCTTTTATACTTGAATTGTCGGAAAACAAGTAAACGAAAGGNAACCGAGTGCCTGCTTGAAGGGCACTCGGTTTTTTAAGCTTTCGCTTTTTCTTTTTTTATGGTTCTATAATATTTGTTGGGGTATTCACACAAATTCAACAAAAAAAAGCACGTAATCACCATTTCTTTTATACTTGAATTGTCGGAAAACAAGTAAACGAAAGGTGATACGTGCACATGAATTCTATCATGAATATTCCAGGATTAAAAGGTGTAAACATTGAAAAGATAGAGGAGGTTGGGGAGCATACCGCACTTCACGTTTCGCTTCCAAGGCAGCCTCACAAATGTCCTCAGTGTGGGGCAATGACAAAGAAGATCCATGACTACCGCATGCAGAAGGTCAAGCACCTCAAGTGGTTTGAACGTTTAACGGTCCTCTTCTATAAACGGCGCAGGTATGCCTGTTCATGCGGAAAGCGCTTCTCGGAGACTTCCCCCTTTGTGGAAAAGTATCAACGCTATACGAAGGAGNCGTGAAAAAGGCATTGGGACGCCCTGTCATTGTCGCAGACCGTTTTCACTTTTGCCGCTATATCTACTGGGCGCTGGATGAAGTCCGAAGAAAAGTGCAGAAGGAATGGCATGCATATGACCGCAAGAAATGTAAAAGGATGCGCCATGTTTTATATAAGCGCAGTGAGAAATTAACGGAGAAAAACCGTTGGTATGTAGATCGCTATCTAGGCATGTCTGATGAATTGAAGAAGGCATATGAACTGAAAGAGGCCTATTGTGACTGGTTCGACTGGGCAAAGAACGCAGAGGAGATGGCGG